>CAZAHK010000012.1:29555-39363 GCA_964484555.1 uncultured Desulfobacula sp. | reverse complement strand
ATGATACCTATATGTACAAGCGGTCGAAAAACGTCATGACCTCCCTTGAATTTGAGCGGATACTGAGCGCCGGCGGTCCCACCATGGGCCACCTGGTCCGGCCTTCGGATCAGAAGGAGCCGGAGAAGATCGCCTGGCTCCAGTGCATCGGGTCCAGGGATACCAATCGATGCGGCAACGGGTATTGCTCGTCGGTCTGCTGCATGTATGCCATCAAGGATGCCATGATTGCCAAGGAGCATTCGGAAAAGGAACTGGATGCCGCCATTTTTAATATGGACATGAGGACCTTCGGCAAGGATTATGAAAAATATTATAACCGCGCTGTCCAGCAGGAAGGGGTAAGATTTGTCAAATCCAGGATTCATTCCGTGGTGGAAGAGCCGGGAACCGACAATCTCATCCTGAATTATGCCGATGAAGAAGGCCGGATGCAACAGGAAGTCTTTGATATGGTCATCCTGTCCGTGGGCCTTGTGATTCCCAAGGAAAGTGTGGACCTTGCCAACCGCATCGGCGTGGATCTGGACAAATATAATTTTGTAAAGACCCAGGTCTTTAACCCCTTGCAGACCTCCCGGCCCGGCGTATATGTCTCCGGCACCTTCCAGGGGCCTAAGGATATTCCGTCTTCGGTGACGGAAGCCAGCGGGGCCGCCTGCGCCGCCGGAATCAAACTGGCGCCGGCCCGGAATACCCGGACCAAAACCGTGGCAAAGCCCGAGGAAAGGGATGTCCTGGGTGAAGAGCCCAGAATCGGGGTCTTTGTCTGCAAATGCGGGATCAATATTGCCGGCGTCATTGATGTGGAAGATGTGGAAAATTATGCCAAGACCCTCCCCAATGTGGTTTATACCGGGGGGAACCTCTTTACCTGTTCCCAGGATACCCAGGTGTCCATCAAGGAAATCATCAATGAGCATCAGCTTAACCGGGTGGTGGTGGCCTCCTGCACACCCAAAACCCATGAGGGCATTTTCATGGATACCCTGGAGGATGCGGGCCTGAACAAATATCTCTTTGAAATGGCCAATATCCGGAACCAGGACTCCTGGATGCATTTCCATGAACCTGAAAAAGCAACTAAAAAAGCCAAGGATCTTATCCGCATGGCCGTATCCCGGGTGGCGACCCTGGGGCCCCTCCATGACAAACGGATAACCGTCATTCCCAAGGCCCTGGTCATCGGCGGCGGTGTCGCCGGCATGACCGCGGCCAGAGGACTGGCAGACCAGGGGTACCACGTCACCCTGGTAGAAAAGGAAACCGTCCTGGGCGGTCTCGGCAACCGGCTTCACCATACCATTGAGGGAGCCGATATCAAGGCCTATCTTGCGGGATTGATTGAATCCGTGGAAAACCATGCCAGGATCGATATCCTGAAGCAGGCCCTCATCGTCGGATTCGGCGGATATAAGGGGAATTTTTCCACCACGGTCCTGGTGGGGCCGTCCATGGAAGAACGGATTATCGACCATGGGGCCATGATTGTGGCCACCGGGGCCGTTGAATACCAGCCCACGGAATTTCTGTACAATGAAAGCGACTCGGTCCTGACCCAACTGGAGCTGGCCGACCGGATCGAAGCGGGCAAAACAAAGGATCTGGACCGGGTCATCATGATTCAGTGCGTGGGGTCGAGGAACGAAAAAAATCCCAACTGCTCCCGGATCTGCTGCCAGAATGCCGTGAAAAACGCCATTGCCTTAAAAGAGCAGAGCCCGGAGACCGATGTGTTCATCCTTTACCGGGATATGAGAATGTATTCCATGCTGGAAGAATTCTATACCAAGGCCAGGAACTTGGGCGTGATCTTTTCCCGCTTTGATGCGGAAAATCCGCCGGAGGTGGCAAAGGGAGAAAACGGACGAATGGCCGTCACCTTTACCGACCATGTCCTGGGCTGCAAGGTGGAAGCGGAAGCTGACTTGGTGGTGCTGAGCGCCGGGGTCCAGGCCGCGGATACGGAAGAATTGGCCACCATCATCAAGACCGGCAGAAACCGGGAAGGCTTTTTCATGGAAGCCCATGTGAAGCTGAGACCTGTAGAAGCACCCACGGAAGGCATTTTCATCTGCGGTACGGCCCACGGGCCGAAACTCATCACCGAAACCATCAGCCAGGCCATGGCGGCCGCGTCCAGGGCAACCACCTTTATTTCCCAGGAATCCCTGACCCTGTCCTCGGTAACGGCTGAAGTCATGCAGGAAAATTGTGCCTCCTGTCTGGTCTGTGTCCGGTCCTGTCCCTACCATGTACCGGTCATCAACGAGATGGGCGTCAGTTATATTGATCCGGCTTTGTGCCAGGGATGCGGCGTGTGTGCAGCCGAATGTCCTGCCAAAACAATTAAATTGAACTGGTATGAAGACAGCCAGTTGCTCAGTAAGGTAGACGCCTTGCTGGAGGGGGTAATATAATGGAAAATGAGTTTGATCCGGTCATCCTGGCATTCTGTTGCAACTACTGAGGGTATTCAGCCGCGGACCTGGCAGGTTCCATGCGATTGAAGATACCGGCCAATTTCAGGATTATCCGTGTTCCCTGTACCGGGAAGGTGGATATTATCCATATTTTACGGGCCTTTGAAAAAGGAGCGGATGGCGTTTTTGTGGTGGGCTGTATGGAAGGGGACTGCCATTATAACGAGGGGAATTTCCGGGCCAGGAAACGGGTGGAACAGGCCAAGCTCATCCTTGACAAGGTGGGCGTGGGCGGAGACCGGGTGAAAATGTTCAACCTGTCCTCGGGCGAGGGTCCCTTGTTTGCCCAGTATGCCATTGAAATGGACAATAAGATCAAGGAATTGGGTCCCAGTCCCATCCGTTTGGCAAAGCAGAAAAAAAATAAAAATGCGGCATGACGCATTAATCATAATTAACAGTATAATATGAGGTTTGCTGATGATCATAGCAAAAAAGAAACCCATTGAAGAGATTATCGGGGAAGTGGAGAATTTTGACCGTATCCTGATACTGGGGTGCAATGAATGCGTCACCGTGTGCGAGGCCGGGGGCAAAAAGGAAGTGGAGATCCTGGCCTCGGCCCTGAGAATGAATTTCATGGCCCAGGGAAGGGAAAAGACCATAGACGAGCGGACCCTGGAGCGCCAGTGCGACCACGAATACCTGGAAGAAATCCGGGCAGACATCGACAAATATGACGCCATTGTCTCCCTGGCCTGCGGGGTGGGGGTCCAGTTTGCCGCGGAAAAATATTTGACCATGCCCCTGCTTCCGGGCGTCAACACCGTGTGTCTCGGCGCCAACGAAGACCGGGGCCTCTGGACGGAACGGTGCCAGGCCTGCGGGTCCTGCATCCTGGCCCGGACCGGCGGCATCTGCCCCGTATCCCGGTGCGCCAAGCGGGTCATGAACGGCCCCTGCGGCGGTTCCACCAACGGCAAATGCGAAATCAGCAAGGATGTGGACTGCGCCTGGCAGCTCATTATCGACCGGCTGAAAGCCCTGAATAAAATGGAAGATTATGAAAAAGTGGCCCCCATCAAAGACTGGTCCACGGACCGGGCCGGAGGCCCAAGAACGGTGACACGGGAGGATGTGAAGATATGAGCGCATTAAATACCCACAGCAGACTGGAAAAGATATTAAAGGCAGGACACCTGGGTGTAACCTCGGAATGCGGTCCCCCCAGGGGAAGCGACGCTGAAGAAGTGAAAAAAAAGGGCCTGCTCATCAAAGATTACGTGGATGCCATCAATGTCACGGACAACCAGACCGCCATGACCCGCATGTCCTCCTTGGCCGCCTGCATCCACCTCAAACTTCTCGGTATCGAACCGGTTCTCCAGATGGTCACAAGGGACAGAAATAGAATCGCCCTCCAGAGCGACATCCTGGGGGCCGCCTCCTTTGACATCCCCAACCTGCTCTGCCTGTCCGGAGACCACCAGAGTTTCGGCGACTGCAAAGCCGGCCAGAACGTCCATGACCTGGACTCCATGCAACTCGTCCAGACCGTCCGGTATATGCGGGACGAGGGCAAATTCCTGGGCGGAGACGCCATCAAACGTCCGCCCAAAATCTTTGTGGGGGCAGCCGCCAACCCCTTTGCCGACCCCTTTGAAATCCGGGTGCCGCGCCTGGCCAAAAAGATCGCCTGCGGGGCTGAATTCATCCAGACCCAGTGCATCTACAATATCGACAAATTCAAGGAATGGATCAGACGGGCCGCAGACCGGGGCCTGACGGAAAAGACCTTCATCATGGCCGGCATGACCCCCATGAAATCCGTGGGTATGGCCAAATACATGAAAAACAAGGTGCCGGGTATGGACGTCCCCGATGAGATCATCGCCCGCCTGGCCGGGGTCCCCAAGGATAAACAGGCCGAGGAAGGCATCAATATCTGCGTGGAACATATGCTGGAACTCAAAGAATTAAAAGGGGTATCCGGCTTCCATATCATGGCCATTGAATGGGAGGAAAAGGTCCCGGAAATCGTACAAAGGGCCGGGCTTTACCCCAGACCCCAAGTTTAACCGTTTTTGGCGTTCGACATATATAAGGATACAGGTTGAAGGAAAACTCCTTTACCTGTATCCTTTTTTTTTGTATTAAGACGAGACATCCATAAGGGAAATTTAATGATTTGATCTGAAGGAGATAAAATGGCCGTCATTGTAAAATTTATCGTTGTCAGGAATGGAGAGGAAAAAATGACATTTGCGACAAAAAAAGAAGCAGACGAATATGACAAGATGCTTGACATTGCCGATAATGTATTTGAATTCCTGGAAAATTCAAAGGTCAAGCTGGATGAAACCCAGCTCGAAACCCTTTCCTTATTGCTGGCGGAAAACAGGGAAAAGCTGATGCTGATCCTGAGGGGCGGCAGCCTCAAGCAAAAGGTAATCGAAACCCCTGAACAAAAGGCAGCGGTACCTAAAAAGACCAAAGCCAGGAAGGAATCAAGCGAAACCTCGGCCTGATCCCGTTGCAGGGATATGATAAAGGATACAGATGAAACAGCAACCGCAAAAAATCAAGAATACGAGTTCCAGCACAATTCTTTCTTTGCTATTGAAGGAAGGGATATTGACACAGGAAAAAACAGATCATGTCCTGCGAATAAAAGCTAAACTTCCTTCCAAAAATTTATGCGATATCCTCAAAGATTTGAAGTATATCACCCCCGCGCAATTGAAAGATGTATTAAGGGACAATCATCTCAGTCTCAGAATCGGTGAGATTCTGGTTGAATTCGGTTATTTATCACCGGAAAAATTGGATATTGCCCTCGATATTCAGCAAAAAGAAAAACACAAACGACTGGGTGAGGTTATTATCGAGCAGCAGTTTCTCAGTGAAAGGGCTTTTCTTGAGGCTTTGTCGGTTCAATTGGGGTTTCCTTACATCAATCTTTCGACGGATGATCTGGATTTGGATATGATCCGAACCGTGCCGCTTAAATGGTGTCAGATCAACAGGTTTATCCCTGTCTATAAAAAAGAGGAAGAGACTGTTGTGGCCTTTGCCGATCCTTTTAATAAAGCGGCGATTGATGCGGCCAGAAAACTATTGGGAGATCGTATTCTCATTGCTATTTCATCTGCCGCTCAAATTGATGCTTATCTTGAAAACCTTACAGGCAAGGCAAATATACCACGATCCATGATTGATGAAAACACAGCCACGGGAATGGTGAATCGAATTATCGGAGATGCCATTGATAAAGGAACCAGTGATATACACCTTGAGCCTTTAAGGGGCTGTATCCATGTCAGATATAGAATTGATGGGATTCTGATTTTTCAAAAGGAAATTGCTGCTGAAGCGACTGCCATGGTGACATCTAGGATTAAGATCATGGCCAAGGCAGATATTTCTGAAAAAAGGCGTCACCAGGATGGAAGAATGGTCTTTGAGCATAGGGGGAATAGACATGATTTAAGGGTTTCTTTTTATGCCTCACTGTTTGGTGAAAAAATAGTCATGCGGATACTCAACCGGATGGAGCAGATCATCCCCATTGAAGAGATCGGTATGCAACCCAAAATGTTGAAGCGGTATATTCAAGATGTCCTTAATGTTCCCAGCGGGGTTTTGGTGATAACCGGACCGACGGGATCAGGCAAGACCACGACTCTTTACAGCAGCATCACCCATATCAATAAACCCGAAATCAGTATCATAACAGCCGAAGACCCTGTGGAATACACACTGGAAGGCATTACCCAGTGCTCCATTAATCCGGCCATCAATTTAACCTATAAAGAAACTTTAAGGCATATTGTTCGGCAGGATCCAGATATCATAGTCATTGGCGAGATCAGGGATAATTATTCTGCAGATGTTGCCGTTCACGCGGCATTGTCCGGACATAAAGTTTTGACCTCTTTCCATACCGAGGATAGTATCGGCGGGTTAGTCCGTTTGATGAACATGGAGGTCGAGGCTTTCCTCATATCTTCCACCGTTGTTTGCATCCTTTCACAGAGGCTTCTGCGAAAGGTCTGCACCCAGTGCAAAGAAATAACCAGACCTTTGCCCGGGGAACTTAAATTGCTGGGATATGTTCCTAAGGATATCTCCAGATATAAATTCATGAAAGGCAAAGGGTGTCCGGCTTGCGGGTATACCGGGTATAAAGGCCGGTTAGCTGTATTTGAAATGCTGGTTCTTAACGAATCTGTCAGGGAAGCCATATTGCAACACAAATCGAGCTATGAAATCAGAAAAATAAGCATTGAAACAACAGAAATGGTGACCCTTATGGAAGATGCCCTGATAAAGGTGTCTGCCGGAGAGACCACCCTGGAAGAATTATTCCGGTGTGTTCCCAGACTGATGCCTCCAAGACAGATTCACGAGATTAAACGATTGTTGGGAGCTTGAAAAATGACTGAAAATTCATCGATTATTGATATCATAGAGAATCATATCAACAGTGAAGACGGATATCCGGTGCTGAATCCCCACGCAATAAAAATACAGAGGGAAATAACAAAGAATGATCCTGATCTAAGGGTTATCCAGCAGCTTATCCAGAGGGACCCGATCCTGACCAGTGAGATTTTAAAAACAGCCAATTCAGCATTCTATAAAGGACTTTATGCTGTAGAAACGATAAAGGATGCCATATTGAGGCTCGGACAGACGGCCATGGTTACTATTGTCATGCAGGTGCTCCTTAAAAGCCATTTTTCATCTACGGATCCAACCATCAAACCTTATCAGAAAAGATTGTGGCATCATTCTATTGTCTGCGCCACCGGAGCTTCATGGACTGCACGGCATCTGTCCATGGATGATCTGATATCCAAGGCGTTCATTGGCGGACTTTTACATGATATAGGAAAATTATTTATTTTAACAGCCATTGAATCGATTATAAAATCTGATCAGCAAACCATAAAATTACAACCGGAGCTGATCACCACCCTGCTGAACAGATTTCATACGGTGCAAGGTCATGCCTTGCTGACCAAATGGAATCTTCCCAAGGCATATTGCATCATCGCCAGGGATCATCATCTGGAATCCTATGATTCATCAGACGTGCTTCTGTCCCTTGTCAGAATAGCCAATCGGATTTCTACAAAAATTGAGCTAAACGGCCCGGATCAAGATCTGTATGAAATTATCAATTCCCCGGAAGCCGATCATCTCGGTCTGTCCGATACCGGGATCGCAGAACTTGAAATCATCATGGAAGACGCATATAAAAAACTGACCCTAAAATGAGCAGGCCCCATGGATAAAATATTCAATACAGACTTCTGGCTTAAGGCTTGGGAACAGGACAAAGAGACCGATACCTATACGGTTCACAAGGGGTTTTCCACCCCCGAATACTGGAACCGGGCCGCCTCTTCCTATGACAGGAACAAGGAAGAAATCAAGAACCGGAGGCTGGCCAAAACCCTTGATCTGTTTAAACGGAAGGATCTTCTGTTCAGGGGC
The DNA here is from genome assembly GCA_964484555.1 of uncultured Desulfobacula sp. Taxonomy (GTDB): domain Bacteria; phylum Desulfobacterota; class Desulfobacteria; order Desulfobacterales; family Desulfobacteraceae; genus Desulfobacula. The sequence continues at coordinate 31,438 of CAZAHK010000012.1, read as the reverse complement.
ATGGAGGTCCTTGACATCGGCTGCGGCACCGGGACCCTGGCCCTGGCCCTGGCCCGTCAGGGCGCAAGGGTGACGGCCCTTGATTTTTCCGACCAAATGCTGGAACAGTTCAGGCAGTCGATCACCCCGGATATTAAGGGAAACCTCACCCTCCTGTGTGAAGACTGGAACACCCTGGATATCGGCCAAAAAGGGTGGAAGAAAAAATTTGATCTGGTCATTGCCTTTATGTCGCCGGGCGTGGCCGGTCCTGAGTCCTTTTTTAAAATGATGGGGACCTCAAAACAAGGCTGTGCGTTCCGGGGCTGGGCAGCCAAACGAAATCACCCGGTTCTGGCCGTTCTCTGGGAAAAAATCATGGGAACGGTCCTTGAGGATGCTCCCCAGAGTTTCCTGTTCAAGATCAATCTTTTGTTTTCCCTGGGGCTTTTCCCCGAACTGACCTTTGACCGGGTGGAATGGGAACAGAATGTGAGCGTGGAAGAAGAACTGAAAAGCCAGACTGCTTTTTTCAAAAAAGTCTGCAACAGGCCGGAAGCCGACCTTGAAGCCGTTATCCGGCCTTATCTTGAATCCATTGCCGAAAACGGGCGCGTCGAGCGGACCCACACGGGTCTGACCGCCACGGCAGTCTGGACCGTGAATCCCGTCTTGTAAACCTGCCTTAGAGGGTCTGTTGAATATTACCCCGCACCGGGTCGTCTTCAATAACCCGGTGTGTCTGTCATTGGCACCGGTGGGGACAGGTATCCACCTTGGCCACAAATTCCCTGAATTTTTTAAAGGTCTCTTTATTCATGGCATGTTCCATCTGACAGCCTGTTTTTTCGGCGAGTTCTTCATCCACCCCGAGAATCCGGTGGAAAAAATCCTTTAAAAAAATATGCCGCCGCTCGACTTCCTGGGCGATTTTTTTTCCTTCAGGGGTCAGGGTCACATATCCATAGGGTTCGTAATTGATCAAATGGTTCTCGGCCAGTTTTTTCAGCATTCCCGTAACGGACCCGCGTTTGATGTCCATTTTATCGGCAATGTCCTTGGACCTGGCCACGGTCTTTGTGGTCTGAAGCTCAAGGATGGTTTCAAGATAATCTTCCAGGCTTTCCGAGAGGTGATCGTTTTCCGTCATGGGATTTTCTCCTTCATTAGATTACGAGCCTTAATTTATAATTGAATACTAAGTAAGTCAAATAATTTATTTTATATAAATCCATTATTTTTTAATTGACATGAATAAAAGTTAGCTATATAAAACATTATGATTTTTACTACACTTAATGTTTTATCGAAAATAAAGTAGAGGCAGGAAGAATGGAGAGGATTAATTTAAGACAGATGAAAATAGGGCAAAAGGGCATTATCCAACGGGTTAATGCCGACAGCGAATTGGGCAGGAGAATCAGGGACATGGGCCTGATCCCGGGCAAGGAAATAACGGTCCAGGGCAGGGCGCCCCTCTATGATCCGGTGTCGCTCAGGATCATGGGTTTTACATTAACGCTTCGCAACAATGAGGCGGACCATATAGACGTGGAGGTATTATAAATGAGTGCGACCGTTGTGCTGGCCGGGAACCCCAATTCCGGGAAAACCACCCTTTTTAACGAGCTGACCGGAGGAAGACAGCATGTGGGCAATTATCCCGGTGTGACCGTGGAAAAAAAACAGGGCACTTATAAAAGTGATACGGACCGGTTTGAGATCGTGGATCTGCCGGGAACCTATTCTTTGACGGCCTATTCCCTGGAAGAGGTGGTGGCCAGGGATTTTCTGGTGGATGAAAAACCGTCCATGATCATCAATATTGTGGATGCCTCCAACCTGGAAAGAAATCTTTATCTGTCGGTCCAGTTCATGGAAATGGGGTTGCCGGTCTGCATCGC
>CAZAHK010000012.1:19532-29455 GCA_964484555.1 uncultured Desulfobacula sp. | reverse complement strand
AAATACCTGGAAAACGACCACCAGGTCATGGACCTGGGATATGGGGAGGACAAGGCCCTGGCCATGAAACTGGATGCCATTGTCCAAAAAGTTAAAATTCACATCGCCAGTACCCTGGATACCCATCCCGAAGGCTTGATTGCCGATCACCGGTACGGCTATGTCCATTCCGTCCTGAAACAGGGGGTGATCCGGTTTCACCAGGATGAGAACAGGCTTCAGCTTTCCGACAAAATCGACCGGGTGCTGACCAACCGGTTCCTGGGCCCCGTCATCATGGTGGCCATGCTCATGGCCCTTTACCAGTTTACTTTTACCTTCAGCGCAGCGCCGGCGGCCTGGCTTGAAGGGTTTTTCGGGTGGGTATCGGCCCTGGCGGACCAGGCCCTGCCCGATGGAATGATGAAATCCCTGGTGGTATCCGGGATCATTGACGGGGTGGGAGGGGTCCTGGGCTTTGTGCCCCTGATCATGTTTATGTTCTTCGGCATTGCCTTTCTGGAAGACACCGGTTATCTGGCCCGCATGTCCTTTATGCTGGACCGGATATTCAGGATGTTCGGCCTTCACGGATCTTCCGTCATGGCCTTTATCGTTTCCGGCGGAATCGCCGGGGGATGTGCGGTCCCCGGCGTTATGGCGGCCCGGACCCTGAAATCCCCCAAGGAACGCCTGGCCACGCTGTTGACGGTTCCCTTTATGAATTGCGGTGCCAAGCTGCCGGTATTCGCCCTGCTGACGGCGGCTTTTTTTGTCGAAAGCCAGGCCGAGGTCATGCTCCTGATTACCCTGATTTCATGGGTGGGAGCGCTGCTGGTGGCGTGGTTTCTGCGGTCCACCCTGATCCGGGGGGAATCCACCCCCTTTGTCATGGAGCTTCCGCCTTACCGGATGCCTACCCTGAAAGGGCTGTTCATCCATACCTGTGAACGGATCATCCAATATATCAAAAAGGCAGGTACGGTTATCCTTTTGATTTCCATCATCCTCTGGGCCATGATGACCTTCCCGGAACCGGATCAATCCCGGATCGATGAATTTGACGCCCGCCGCAACCATATCGTATCCGGTCTGACTCAGGAAACAGCGGACGAGATCATGACTCTGGAGGATGAAAAACTGACTCCTGAGATGGCGACGGTGAAAGAAAACCTGTTGCAGGCGGACCGGGACCAGGCAAGCGAAGCATTAAAAAATTCCATTGCCGGCCGCATCGGACTGGCCATTGAAACCGTGACCCGGTTTGCCGGGTTTGACTGGCGGACCAATATCGCCCTTGTGGGCGGGTTTGCCGCCAAGGAAGTGGTGGTATCCACCCTTGGCACGGCCTATTCTCTGGGGGAAATCGATCCTGAAGAGACGACCTCTCTTTCCGAGAGGCTTCAGGGCGAGGAAGGCTGGGGTCCCTTAACTGCCTTCAGCCTGATCCTGTTCACCATTTTTTATGCACCCTGCTTTGTCACCGTGGTCTGTATTGCCAAGGAAACCGGGTCATGGAAATGGGCGGCCTTTTCCGTCGTGTTTAATACCGGTCTTGCCCTGGCGGTGTCCACGGTTTTTTACCAGGTGGGCAGCCTTGTGATGGGCTGAAATAAGGAGGTGTATTATGGATACCATCATTGTCGGTATCATTGTGGCCCTTGCTGTGGGCTTTATGGTGAAACGGTTCGTGGACATCTGGAAGGGTAAAAAATCCTGTGGCTGCGGCAACGGCTGCTCCTGCTCCGGAGGCTCATGCCCTCCGGACCCGTTCGCGAAAAAATAGGGAAGCTCCTATCCCGCGGCGGCGGCCTTGGTGTATGGGTCGTCCGCCGGGGGTGCATTGATTCCGGGCCTGTCCTCACGGCAGAGTTTCCCGAGATACACGATGGCTTTTCTTATCTTCTCGTTCCAATACCCCGCGTTTATTCTCATGCAGTTGGCATATCTCTGCTTGACCGAGAAGAGGCATCCCGGTGCGATGAGGATATTCTTTTTCAGTGCTTCGTGATAGATCTCCAGGGTGTCAATCCCTTCCGGGAGCGTCACCCATAGGAGGGAGCCCCCGGCAGGATCGGTGACGGTGGTGCCTTCCGGAAAATTTTCCAGGATGCAGTTTCTTACCTCAATGACCTGGGATTTCAGGGACAGGCGGAGGTTTCTCATGTGCCGGTCATAGCCCCCCTCTTTCAGGAAGCGGGCCGCCGCAATCTGGTTGATTCCCGCCGTTGATATATTCAGCAAGGTCTTGAGTCTTGTGATCTCGTCATAATAGGCATCCCCCGGCACCACCCAACCGATGCGGAGTCCGGGAGCCACCGTTTTTGTGATGGATGAACAGAGAATGACGTTACCCGAGGTATCATAGCTCTTGCATGCCGCCGGCCTGCTCTCGTAATACAGGTCGCCGTATATGTCATCCTCAATCAGGGTGACCTTGTATGTTTCGAGAAGCTTTACCATTTCCCTTTTCTTCTCATCGGGCATGACAAATCCCAGCGGGTTGTTGAAATTCGGGATGGTGAATACGGCCTTGACCGGGTGGTTGTCCAGGACAAATTTAATCGTATCCAGGCTCATGCCCTCCTTCATCGAGGACGGTATCTCGATGAGTTTCAGATTCAGGCGCTGGAGCAGCAGCAGTGAGCTGAAATAGATGGGGCTCTCGTAAACAACCGTGTCCCCGGGTTTGCACACGGTCATGAGGGTAAGGAAAATGGCCTCGTGGCATCCGTTGGTGATGATGATCTCCTCGGGGTTCAGGTCCATCCCGCCGGAGAGCCCCAGCCGGGCGATCTGCTTGCGCAGTTCAGGGTAGCCCGGGGACATGATATAGCTGAATGAGTCTGGGTCGTGGTAGCGAATCGCCTCCTGCATGCACTTTTCCAGCTTTTCAACGGGCCAGAAATCGGGGTGGAGGTTTGAAATTCCAAGGTTCAGTTCGGGAGAGTATTTACCCGAGTACTGGAAGGCCCCGTAGATCTGGCAAAGCCCCACCTGCTGCGGGTCCATCTGGGAGGGATCCAGGGGCGCGGGCTCGTGTTCTCTTATCCTCTTTTTGACATAGAAGCCCGACTGGGGCACGGCCTCAATGTGGTTGTTTTTTTCCAGGGTCCAGTAGGCCTCTTTCACGGTATTGACGCTGACACCCAGTTCAGCGGCAAGCTGCCTCATGGAGGGGATCCGGTCTCCCTCCTTCAACACACTGTTTTCGATGAGGCCGAGAATTTTCTCGGCGACCTGTTCATATCTTGTGATTTTCATGGCTCACCCCTTTTATGGAAGGGTTATACCCTCCGGCGGAAAAAAAAGAAAGACCCAGTTTCCGCAAAAATTAAGGACACAGTAAACCGTCCAAACGCCTCTGCCATCCATATAAAGCCTGGAACTACTGCTTTAAAACAAAGTTGGTTCGTTCTATTCTCCATACCATTCACGGTCCATGGACGGGGTGATGCAAAGCAAAGGAGGATTTATGTTCGGGAAGGGAGTTGAAGAGATGAGTATCCACGTTGGGGAAAGCGGAATGGTTTCCCTTGGACGGGGGGACTATGAGATCCGTTGTATCCGGGGAAGCCTGTGGGCCACATGGCCCGGGAGCGGCGATTGCATATTGGAGGCCGGTGAGGGGATTTCGGTGAGGCAGCACGGCAAGATATGCATTACATCAAAGACAGGGGCCCAGATGCGTGTTAAAAAGAGAAAGATCCTGCCGCCGGTTATGGATATGCCGGGCCTGGTGGCGGCAAAATGGTCAGAGCAGTGGCGCTGCCTTTGCAAGGGCCGTGGTCCAGATGGCCGTCATCTTGTCGCTGAACAGGTAGAAATAGATGTCCAGGGCGGTATATTCCGGCCTTTGGCAGACTGAAACGGAAATTTTGGCCGCATCTTCGGGCGGGTAATGATAGACCCCGCAGGAAACGGCAGGAAGGGCAATGGATTTACAGCCGTGGGAGAGTGCCAGGTCCAGGCTGCTGCGAAAGGCCGAGGTCAGGAGAATTTCAGGGTCTTTGTCAATGCCGTATTTTGGACCCACCGTATGGATCACATATTTTGCCTTCAGGTTTCCGGCCTCGGTGATCCTGGCTTCCCCGGCGGGGCACCGCACCCCGTTTTCTGCCGGGACTTTTTTACAGGCCTCCAGTAAGGCCGGACCAGCGGCCCGGTGAATGGCCCCGTCCACCCCGCCGCCCCCCAGCATCCGGGTATTGGCCGCATTGACAATGGCGTCCACCGGGGCCTGGGTGATATCGCCCCGGACTATGGTGATCGTGTTCATATGAGTTCCTTTATATTTATTGTTCAAGCGAATAGGGGTTTAGAAACTGCCGCCGCCAGAGAAGTTTTTTATCCACTTTAGTCAGCCCGGCTTCTTCACAGACAGGGTTCCAATGCCGTTCAATGGCGGCAGTCAGGGAGCCGAATATTTCCCTGGCCTCTTCCTCGGAAAGAAGGAAATTGTGCGCCGTCTCAAGGCAGGTTCCGAGCCGGCTTAAATTATTATTGCCGGATATGAGCATGGCCTGGGAAGCCACATTGCCTGTGCGGCCTTGCGGACAAATGTCATAGGCAGGCGTCAGGGTCAGGACTTTTCCGTCCCAAAACGCCGCATGGTTCCGGGCATGATCGTCGGTATTGCCGCAGAGAATATTAAAGACGAGTCTGGAGAAAAGTTCTTTCAGCGTCTGCCTCGGATCGGTAAACCGGTGGCGGATGATTTCGGACAGGGTTTCATAGGAGGCATACCGCGCCATCATGTCATCCAGGCCCAGCAGGGTCAGAGCCGAGACCATGGCCTTCCGCGTCCACCCGTCGCCCTTTGGCTCACGGTCAAAGCGTTCGATCAAGAGGATGTCTTTATTGGCGGCTTTTTTCAGTTTGACCGGGGCAACATTCAACCCGGCCCGTTCAGCCAGCCGCATGGCAATGAATTCGGCTTTAACGATATTGTACAGATCAGTGCCGGATGAAAATTTAACCACGTATTTTTTATCACTGTCCCGGATCAAGGCTTTAGGACGGGCCCCGCCGATGGAGGTGCCGTGAAACAATGCCTGATCCAGCTCCGGTGTGAGGGGGACCCCTTTTTCGACTCGCTCGGCAGATTCCATCAGCTCTTCCATGCCGGCATGATTGGCGGTGCGCGGCACATATTCTGTGGGAGACCGCTGAAAATCGAGGGCCCCGATCCGGTCCGAGCCGGATTCCAGCAGATAGGTCAATTCATCCAGTTCGGCAGTATCAACTCCTGGGCCTTTGAGCCCTGATTTCCTGTTCATGATGACCCGCCGCCCCCAGGCATCAGGCGAGGCATCCCTGATACAGCCGGGCATGGTCAAGCCCTCGGGCAAGGGCAGCCTCCCGGCACGCAGCGGCAATTCGGGGTCGTAAAGGGCAATTGCGGGGTTGCTGTCTTTGGCGCGGTCCAGGTAGCTTTTCCCATAGTTGAACAGGATATTGCCCCTATCCGCTTCAAGCCTGCCGGCAACAACAGGCTCGGTTTCGTCCGGCAGCCATATCCAGACAAAGGCTTCCTTCTCTCCCCTAAAAATCATCGTTCACCGCTTTTGATGTCTTACGAACGGATTTCGGCAAAAGCGCTAGTTTTTCCCTGGCTTGACGCAGATGTTTTGCCAAAGCGCCCTCATCGGCTTCAAACAGCTTGATACCGGCAATGGCAGCCGTTTCGAACACAGCCCCGATTTCACATTTGAGATTGCCTTTTTCAATGCGTTGCAGCATCCCCCTGGAAATACCGGCCCGGTCAGCCAATTCCTGGGCCGTCAGCTTGCGCTCATTGCGGGCTTCCCGGATCAGTGCGCCGAGCAGGGCCGCCGCATCCCGGCTATAACGGGAGTAGGTGCGTGTGATGGTCTTTGGCATTATTCTTCCTTTGGCTCTTATATGGATCATAAGATAGCTTTATGATCTTTATATGAACCATAAATAATGCAAATCAATGAACTTGTCAAATAAATTTTGGCAGCTTGAATTTCATGGTAACTTCGCCGGTTTCCCGGTCAATCTTCACCATCCTGTCCTGGCCGTCTGAAAGATCAATCTTTTTCCCGGTGGCCATTTCCATGAGCCCGGCGATGAATTGCATCCCTGAATTCAGAACGGTTTCAATTTTTTCCGGCGGCTGCCCCGATAGAATATTGTCCTGATCAGCCCTCTCGTCCCTGCCGATTTCATCCTTATCCATCTCATCCTGTTCCGCATCCTCTTTTCCGGCGGGTTCCTCCGGCTCGTCTTCCTTTCTGCCCAGCACTTCGGGATTCAGATAATAAGGAGTATCTTCCGGAATTTCTTCCGGTTCAGCAGTTCCCACGACCGGAAGTTCGGGATCTTCGCCCATCATCTCCCTTAACCGGTTGAGCATTTCATTTCTTTTTTCCCTTGAAAACTCAACCGTGTCCGGTCCGTCATCAAATACGCCTTTGAACAGATCGGTTTTAAGCTGGATACCGGCAAAGATTTTTTCTTCAATGCTGTGTTTTGCGATGAGGTTGATCACATTGACATGCCTGCTTTTCTGTCCGATCCGGTTGACCCTGCCGATGCGCTGGTTCATTCTTGCCGGGTTCCAGGGAAGTTCAAAATTGACCACGCTGTCTGCCACCTGGAGATTGAGACCGGTTCCTCCGGCATCGGTTGATAAGAATACCCGGCAATCAGGATTGTTCGTGAATTCATCAATCAGGGCCTGCCGCTTTTTGACGGGTACTTTTCCTGAAAGTTCGACAAAGGGCAGATTCATGTTGGAAAGGGTTCGGGCAATGAGAAAGGTCATGGTGGTCCATTCACTGAAGATGACCATTTTTCGATGGTTCTGGACAACAACCTCATCCAGGATGCCCTTGAGTTCATCCAGCTTGGGAGAGATATGGGTTTCTCTGTCGATAAGATAGGTGGAATCGCAGACCATGCGCATCTTGAGAAGAAGGACCTGGATTTTCCGGATATCCATAGGAGTGAGAAATTTTTTGTTGATCAGGGGCAGCAACACCCGGGCATATCCGGCATGGATCTCTTTCTGCTCATCGGTCAGATCAATATAATAATTATTGATGATCTCATCGGGCAGGTCTTCCAGGACATCTTCCTTTTTTCTCCGGATGACAATGCTTTTGAGCCTCTCATTGAGCATTTCCAGGTTTTTATATCCGGCCACGCTGCTTTTTTTCTTTTTCGGGATCAAAAAATGATCTGATGCAAATTTCCACAAGGGTGTGAGCATAAACGGGTCCAGGAACTGGACAATGGAATAGACATCCTCAAGCTTGTTTTCAAGAGGGGTTCCCGTCAGCACAATGGCATGCTTTTTGGGGATTCTTTTGACAGCCTCTGCCGTCTTTGTGGAAAAATTTTTAATACGCTGGGCTTCATCCAGGATGATAAGGTCGGGATTGAATCCGGTCAGGATGGTGATGTCCCTCAGAACCGCTTCATAATTGGTGATTTTGAAATAGCTGTTGTCATTGAAATAAAGATTTTTCCGCCGGGACGGTCCTCCTTCGACAATGACGGCTTTTTCATCGGAAAATTTTTCAATCTCCCTTTTCCATTGCTCTTTAAGGGAGGCAAGGGTCACGATGAGAACCTTTGAAAAACCGAATTTCTCCTTTTTGAGGATACCTAGGGCAATGGCCTGCAATGTTTTCCCAAGACCCATCTCATCCCCGATGAGCACCCCGGTCCTGTAAAGCCCGAATTCCACTCCCTTTTTCTGGTAAGGGTAGAGTTCCGTCTTCAGGGGGAACCGGGGAATATCCTGATGGGATAAGTCTTCAAGCTGCCGGTCCTGGACATGCCGGTCCACCCGTTTCAGCAGGTTCTCCCTGATCCGCACCCGTTTATCCGTGTTGACCTGATCCATCAGATCAAGGATGTCGGAAAGATCCTGGGAAAGGAAAACCCCTTTGCCGTCAAAAAACCTGCCCAGAATTTCCTCAAGATCCGATATTCCGTTCATACGGTTTTCACAAAAAAGGCCCGGCGCCTTTTGGACCGAATCCCAATAAATATCAACAAAGGGAAATTTTTCCCGGGCGCATTTCTTTTCAAATCCCGGTTCTTTTTTCAGGGCCGAGACAAGAAACCGGATATGCTTGCAGGTCCCCAGCCCGTTTGTGAGATAGTCGGGACAGGAGCAATGGCCCGTCCCCTTCAGGGGATCATGGAGGGTAACGCAGTATTCCCTCTTGTTTTTATTGATAACCAGGTGTTCGCCCTTGCAGGTATCTCCACGGACCAGGCTGAATTCTTCGGTCCCCGCTCTTTTTTCCCTGTCGTTCAGGGCCTGTAATCTTATTTCCTCTTCGGAAAGATAAGGCTCATCCGTTTGACCGGGCAGATCCTGGGAATCGGGTGCCCGTAAAAGAATATCCCTGGCCGTGAGTGCGGCAGCCACCACATGTTTGCACCCATCTCCGGGGTAGGGACAGGTGCAGGAGGAGACAAGGGCATTTTCTTCAAATCGGACCCAGGTGGTATAATCCCCGTAATTGCCGTCAACCTCGTATGTAAATTCTTTCCGGGCAAGGTCTCCTTTGGAAAGAAAAAATGATCCGTGCTGATGGATCCTCACTCCTCGTTGAAAAATGAGCCTGGAATCGGCAACCTTATCTCTTATGAAATCCTCTGATAATACAGGCATATGGATATCCTTATGTTTAATTGTTCAACCAACGGGAACATACTTTATAAAGCAGCGGTTTTTATGTCAAGCCGGATTCAAAAATTCAAATTGCAACCGGATCATTATCCTGTTGAATAAAAAGGCGCAAGATTAAGGTCATAGCGGGTGCTTTTGAGGGTGCCGGTTTTTGTCAAAATTCCTTTATCCACCAGATCTTTTAAATCCCTTGTTGCAGTTGCCGACGGCGTTTTGACAATGGACATATAATTTTTAGCGCTAAAGCCCCCGGAAAAGCCCAGGGGGCCTTCTCTGAAAATCCGTAACGCCGCTTTTTTCTGTCTTGGATTCAGAAGGATCTCATAAGCATTAAAAAACTTTGCCTTGGCGATCAGGAAATCAACCCGCCCCAGGGTCTGTTTTTGCGCTTCAATAATGGTTTTTCCAAAATAACAGAGCCAGGGCGTGATCTGATTGGTCTTGTTCTGTAGCTCCAAATTTTCATAATACTCTTTTTTCTTATCACTGAGTGTTGAAGATAAAGCGATCAGTGTCGGTTTTCCCAGGCTCTGGGCCAGGGCTTTTTCGGTTAAAGCCCTGCCGATGCGCCCGTTACCGTCTTCAAAAGGGTGAATGGTGACAAAATATAAATGTGCTGTGCCCGCCCTGGCCAGTGGCGGCAATGGTGCTTTTCCGCCCGGGGCTGTTTTATTGAACCAAGTGATAAATAGATCCATTTCCCTAGGAATTTCAGAGGCAGGCGGAGCAATGAAATGAATTTTGGGTTTATCAATCCGTCCGGACACCACCCGCATATCCTCTTTGCCTGTGCGGTATTTCCCCTTTTCCAGATCCGTCCTTCCGTTGAATAATTTGTCATGCCAGGCCCAAAGGGTTTCATGGGTTAAGGGAGAATTAAAATCAGTGTACAGATCTTTCATCATCATGGCGATGCCCGCTTCTTCCGGTTTTACAGCGCCATGCAGATATTTTTCCCCCAGGCCGAATTCTTTACAGATGGAGGATTGGAGGCTATCCCTGTCTAAGAACGCACCTTCTATTTCAGACGTTTTCAATGCTTCGCTGCAGATCATTTCAATCGTGAATTCATCCAGGTCATCTTTGGAGAGATGCCGCATAACCCCGATAGAAATGCCCGATGCTTTGATAAATTCAGTTTCCAGGGGGTCTATATTTGCCCGGTCATAGGAAAAATCGGGCCAATCGTCCTGCTGCCAGTTCCATTTTTTTGATGTCATGATCGATAACCCTTTATTTTATAGATCAAGATATACCTTATTTTGAT
>CAZAHK010000012.1:0-19522 GCA_964484555.1 uncultured Desulfobacula sp. | reverse complement strand
GGTTGCTGTTTCTTTCCAATTTTTCATAATAATTATTTTGATTTATAAAACAATGGTTTTTGCATCAGTCTTTTCGCTTTTGCGGCATTTGATTTCTTGCTGCATCCGCTCACGGCTTTCCAGGTCAAGGCGTATTTTTTCAGCTTTCTTTGCATATTCCCACAGTTCTCCCACAGTACGCCGGGGCGTTTGGGGATTATCCTCCTGCCGGTTTTTGCACCATGCCGCAAATCGGTTCTTCAATGTCCTTTCGGCTTGATGGCCCTTACCCTGCAGGAGCTGTTTCACGACAGCATTCACTTCAGTTTTGGGTAAACCATCCAGCCTCGGCCGTCTTCCATTCCAAAACGCTCATAGTTTTCCGACTCCTCAAGGCTCCAGGTAATTATCCAGTGGGTTTGAACGGCCTTGAAATCGAGTGTGTAGTGAGCTTCCATGGCCTTGGCAATTTTATTGGATAGCGTTTCAATCGGTACGCGCACCATAAAAACGGCAGTCATCCAGTTTGCCACATAGACATGAGCGTCAAAATAAAGCTGCATCAGCTTGTCCGGATCCCCTTTGAAATCACCCCAATTGTACTCGTTGATAAAACTGACGGGCGTGATTTGGGCGCGTGTTGAAAGTGCTCGTAAAGCCTTCGTCTCCTCAAGCGTCAGCGGGCGATCAATGGCCATAAATTCATAATATTGGTATTCGCTCATAATTTATATTTTATGTAGTCTCCATAATCCGAGCCGTTGGCCATGGCTGTGGAATGACCCAGGATAATCCCCAGGACGATCAAGAGGAATATTTTTTTGTACATTTCATCTGCCTTCTTTTTTAATTATCAGCATTTGGACAGGCTGTAAAGAAATTTGGAGAAGTTTGGGGGCAGGGCCGTTCATGGAATATTTTCCGGTTTGGCGGGATTGACAAAGGGCCTGGTTTTTTCTATCTAAAAAGGGTCTTCCCTGGTTTGGGAAAGGGGGCCGATAAATTATTTTGAATGGGGGCGAAAATGGTGCTGAAAGAAGACATTATCAGGGCGGCGGAAGAAGCCGGTTTCGAGGACATCGGGTTTACGACGGCAGAGCCCTTTGAGGAGCATGCAAAGCTGCTGGCCTCCATGAAAGAGGAATACGCCTGGGCCGAGGGGGCCGGGCTGGACCTTTACAACGGGACCGACCCAAAGACTATCCTTCCGGGGGCAAAGACCATCATCGTTCTCATGGAAACCTATTTCCGCAAATCCTTTCCGCGGGCCATGGAAGGCCGATTCGGCCGGTGCTACCTTGACGACGACCGGGTGACCAAGGACGGGCTTTACCTGAGAATCCGGCAGTTCAGGAATTTTTTACGGGAGAGCGGCATTGACTCAAGGGTTCCCTTTAACCTGCCCCACCGGGTGGCTGCGGCCAGGGCCGGCATGGGCGGCTTCGGGAAAAACTGCCTTTTCTATTCCAACAGGGTTGCCCGGGGCGGTTCCTGGACCCTGCCCATTGCCCTGGTCATTGACAGGGAATTCGCTCCCGGAGAGCCGTCCATCGGCATCAACTGCCCGGACTGGTGCAAAAACACCTGCATTGCCGCCTGTCCCACCCGGGCCCTGAAGGGCAACGGCCGGATAGATCCGCGCAAATGCATCTCTTATCTGACCTATTTCGGGGAGGGGCTCACCCCGAGGGAATTGAGGGAGCCCATGGGCATGTATGTTTACGGCTGCGACCGGTGCCAGAATGTCTGCCCGAGAAACCAGCCCTGGCTGGCGGCGGATCTTCTGCCCAATGAAAAGGCCGCTGCCAAGGCCCCGGATTTTGACCTGCCCCTTCTCCTTCACATGGACAAAAATTATTTCAATACCCGGATCAGGCCCCATATGTTCTATATGTCGGACAAGGATCTGTGGCGATGGAAGATGAATGTGGCCAGGGTCATGGGCAACAGCCTTGATCCGGTTTACGTTCCGGACCTTGTCCGGGCCTTCCGTGAAAATGCCGACGACCGGGTCCGGGCCATGGCCCTGTGGGCAGTCCACCGGATCGGCGGAAAAGAAGGGCTTTTTGCCCTGGGTCGGATGGGAGACGGGGCAACCGGGCTTGTAAAAGAGGAATGGGAGGCGATAGGGGCCGTCAGTTCTCTTTGATAAAGCCCAGGGATATGTATTCCAAATTCCGTCAATCCGGGAATTGGGCCGGCTTTTTTTCCATGAAGGCGGTAATGCCGTGGATGCATTCCCCTGAGGCAATGAGGTCTGCGGCAAGTTCAGCCTCTTTGTCAAGGGCGTTTTTAAGGGACAGGTCCCGGCTTTGCCGCAGGACGGCCAGGGCATGGCGTATTGCCTTTGGCCCGTTTTGACTGATCTGTGATGCCAGTTCCATGCCCCCGCCATAGGCCGGGCCGTTGACGGCGGCAATGATGGGAACCGGCAGATTGACAAATCCGTCAACGGCCCGGCGCATTTGTTTGATGATTTTCCTGGCCAGGGTTGTATCCTTTTTATTGACCGCATCCAGGAATTCTTCCGTCATGGGATTTTCCAGAGTGACGTCAAATCCTGCGGAAAATGCCCGGTCATCGGCCCCGGTCAGGACAACAGCCCTGGGAAGATCTCGTTCCAGTTCCAGGGTCACCTGTTCCAGGGCTTCAAACATGGCCATATCAAAGGCATTCTTTTTTTCCGGTCGGTTCATGACGACAAGGGCAATCTTATTTTTTCTTTCCAGTCTGATCCGGGTATCGGTCATCATCATTTCCTTTTTTGAAATTTAATCACATGGTCAACACATCCCATCTTTTTAACCCTGATTCTGTTTCCGGTTCAAGACATAAAGCCCGCCGGCAACAATCATCAGGATGCCGATGATCTGGGCTCCTTTTGGCACTTCTCCCCAGAAGAGATAGCCCCAGATGACACTGATGGGGATGGCAAAATATTCAAAGGGCGCCGCCACCGAGGCGTTGGTGATCCGGTAGGCCTGGGAAAGGCAATAGGTCCCGCCTGCGGCAACAAAGCCCAGCACCAGGAGTAAAAAAAGATCCCGGTTTCCCGGAACGGTCCAGCTCCGGAGAAGAAAAGCCATGTTCCGGTTTTCATCCGTGGCAAACCGCCCGTCGCCTATGGCCATCCAAAGGAGTCCGCCAAACAGGAGATAGGTCAGGATGGGATAAAAGACCAGAGAGGAACCGCTTTCATGGATTCCGAATTTTCGGGTGCAGACCGCATTCACCGCATAAAAAAAACCGGACAGCACTGCCAGAAAAGCGCCGTAATGGTTAACGAAAAGACCGGCCCGTCCGGTAACGGCTAAATCCGGCCCCATAATGATCAGTATCCCCATGAAGCCGGAGAATACAGCAACCCATCCCTTTGTATCCATTTTTTCTTTAAGGAAAACCACGGACAGGACCGTGATGAACAGGGGACAGCAGAAAAAAAGAGTAACGGCCAGAGAGAGGGGAATGGCGGCAATGGCCAGGTAATAGGCGGTGTAGCTGAAGAACATCAACACGCCCCGTATGATATGATAGCCCGGATTATGCATCCTGAGCAGGTGCAAACCGCCTTCCATGCGGACAATGGCAAAAATCGGCAGAATGGCGAAAAGGCTTCTGAGAAATACGATTTCATGGACCGGGTAGCTGCCGCTGATATATTTGATAATGACATCCTGGATGGAAAAAATAAGCCCGCCGGAGATAATGAGGATTATCCCGGTCAGGGAGGAATTCTGTGTGAACGCTGGAAGTTTAATCATCAATTTTTGTTTCTTTCCCTATTTTTATAAAAGAGCTGACGAGTTTCGTTTCATGCCCATGAAAATCGTTGCAACCGTATCAAAAATGATGGATATTTCAACCCTCTCAAATCTGATTTTTTCGGATGATTCAAAAATTGACTTTACACCCATTGTATATTATTGAAAAGAGGGTGTTTCTTAGGATTGTCAATGGTACCTTTTATATGAGCAGGAATACATGATGACAGAGGTATGGATTGCCTTCGGACTGACATTGTTTGCCGGAATGGCCACCGGGATCGGCAGCATTATCGCTTTTACTGCCAAAAGGACCAATTACCGGTTTTTATCGGTGACAACAGGATTTTCCGCCGGAGTGATGCTTTATGTCTCTTTTGTAGAGATTTTTTTCAAAGGTGCTGAGGCTCTTGCAGAGCGGTATGGAGATTACTGGGGGAACTGGATCAATGCAGCGTCCTTTTTCGGTGGTATGTTATTGATCGGGCTCATTGACAATTTGATTCCGGCAGCCGACAACCCCCATGAAGTCCGCTCTGAAGAAAAGACCATGCCCCTGCATGATGAAACCCTTCCTATTCCCGACATTCATCGACCGTTGGCAGACGTTTCCGACGGGTTTGAGGATCAGGATATCAAACAGAAAAAACTCATGCGGATGGGTTTGTTTACCGCTTTGGCCATCGCCATCCATAATTTTCCGGAAGGCGTGGCCACATTTCTTGCGGCGCTTCATGACCCCGGACTGGGTTTGGCCATTGCCGTGGCCATTGCCCTGCACAATATCCCGGAGGGGATCAGCGTGTCCGTTCCGATTTTTTATGCTACCGGGAACCGGAGAAAGGCTTTCTGGTACTCCATGCTCAGCGGAATGGCAGAGCCCGTGGGGGCCGTTATTGCCTATTTGGCCCTTCGTCTTTTTGTGGGAGGCGACAATGGGGCCATACCCCCACAGATCATGGGAATCCTTTTTGGCGGCGTTGCCGGCATCATGGTATATATCAGCCTCGACGAATTGCTGCCGACAAGCAGGGCCTATGGAAAAGGCCATGACAGCCTGATCGGACTGGTCGCGGGTATGCTGGTCATGGCCGTGAGCCTTCTTTTGATGCAGTGATCCGCTTTTTCAGGTTGTCAGAAGAAAAATCAACCTTATAATAGATACAGCTTTGATTTGTATATAATTTAAAATCTTACCGACGAGGTGATTCATGACCGATGACAACAATCCCATCACACCGGAAATAGTAGAAGAAGAAACTCAAGAAAAGGAAGGTCAACTGGTTCAGCAGGTTACAAAGCCAGAGGTGCTGTATCTTATCCCCATCACGGGCAGACCCCATCTGCCGGCCCAGGTTCAACCCCTCATGGTCAACAAGACAAGATGGGAAGAAACCCTGTCAAAGGCGTCCAAGGATGGTAAGAATCTTCTGGGCCTGGCCTACCTCAGAGAGGTCAAGGGGCAATATGTTTACAAGGATGATTTTCCCAAGGTGGGATGTATTGTCCGGATGATGAACATCGTCGATATCCAGGGCAATATCCAGTTTATTGCCCAGGGGCTTGAGCGGTTCCGCATCATCCGGTTTCTCTCGGACAAGCCTCCCTTTGTGGTCCAGGTGGAATATTTTGAAAAACTCCAGGAAAATGAGGATGAGCTTAAGGCCTATGCCATTGCCATCATCAATGCCATCAAGCAATTGCTCTCGCTGAACCCGCTCTATTCCGAAGAAGTCCGTCAGTATCTGGGCATGTTCAGCCCGGATCAGCCTTCTCCCCTGACGGATTTTGCCGCCGGCATCACAACGGCCTCCGGGGATGATCTCCAGGAGGTCCTGGAACTGCCGTCCGTCATCGAACGGATGAAAAAAGTCATGCTGCTCCTGACAAAGGAAATCGAGATTGCCAAGCTCCAGACCAAAATCCAGCAGGATATCAATATCCAGGTGGATGACAATAAGCGCAAGTTTTTCCTGAGAGAGCAGCTTAAAGCCATCCAGAAGGAACTGGGCCTGCAGAAGGATGACAAGACGTCCGATGTGGATAAATTCAAGGAACGGTTTGCGGCCCTGAAACCCCCGGAGCATGTGGTCAAGCGGTTTGAAGAAGAGATCGAAAAGCTGTCCGTGCTGGAAACAGGCTCATCCGAATACGGGGTTACCCGGAATTATCTGGATTGGATCACCTCTTTTCCCTGGGGGGTCTATTCCGAGGACAATATTGACATCAAACGGGCCGAGGAAGTCCTGGACCGGGACCATGCAGGCCTGTCCGACGTCAAGGAAAGGATCATTGAATTTTTTGCGGCCGGTATCTATAAAAAGGATATTTCCGGTTCCATCATCCTTTTTGTGGGACCTCCGGGCGTGGGAAAGACCTCCATCGGAAAATCCATTGCAGAAGCCCTGGGACGGCAATTCTACCGGTTCAGCCTGGGCGGCATGCGGGATGAAGCCGAGATCAAGGGCCACCGGAGAACCTATGTGGGGGCTCTGCCCGGAAAATTGGTCCAGGCCCTGAAAGATAAAAAAGTGGCCAACCCCGTCATCATGCTGGATGAGGTGGATAAAATCGGCATGTCCTACCAGGGGGACCCGGCCTCGGCCCTGCTGGAAGTCCTGGACCCGGAGCAGAATGCCGAATTCATGGACCATTATATGGATCTTCGCATCGACCTTTCCAAGGTCTTGTTCATCTGTACGGCCAACCAACTGGATACCATTCCGCCGCCGCTCCTGGACCGGATGGACCGGATCAATCTGTCGGGCTATATTACCGAGGAAAAAATGGAAATCGCCAGGAAGCATCTCTGGCCCAAACTCCTGAAGCGCAATAACCTGACCTCCAGGGTCATCACCATCACCGACCCCACCATCCGCTACCTGATTGAAGGCTATGCCAGGGAGGCCGGGGTCAGGACCCTTGAAAAACTGTTGAACAAGATCATCCGCAAAAGTATTGTGACCATATTGAAGGAAGGCAAAAAAAAGGTCATGGTCAATATCAAATCCCTGGAAAAATACCTGGGGCCCCCGGTTTTTAAACATGAACGCCAGATGTCCGGTGTGGGCGTGGTCACGGGCCTTGCCTGGACTCAGCTCGGCGGGGCAACCCTTCCCATTGAGGCGGTGCGGGTGCATGACAAATCCGCCGGTGTCAAACTCACCGGAAAGCTCGGGGATGTCATGCAGGAGTCTGCCGGCATTGCCTACAGCTTTGTCCGGGCCAATCTGGGGGAATTCAAAATCAATAAAAATTATTTTGACAAGGCTTTTATCCACATTCATGTACCCGAAGGCGCTACCCCCAAGGATGGCCCCAGCGCCGGGGTGACCATGGCAACGGCCATTGTTTCCCTTGCTACTAAAAAAGCCATCACCCGTCCCCTGGCCATGACCGGGGAGATTACCCTGACCGGGGAGGTGCTGCCCGTGGGCGGGATCAAGGAGAAAATCATTGCGGCCCGCCGTTCCGGCATTAATGAGATTATCCTGCCCGAGGGGTGCAAGCCTGAATTTAAAATGCTCCCGGAACATATCAAGGAAGGGATCACCTTTCATTTTGCGGGAAAATACAAAGATGTGTTCAAGGTTGTTTTTAATGCACGTAATGGGGCCTAAGCGGCTCTCTTTTTACAGCTTATAAAACCGGGTGTGTCCTGCCTCAGATCAGTTTTCTGATTCTGAGCCAGGCCTCTTCCGGGATCTGGGCGCCCATGACTTGGCAGACTTCATAGCCGCAGGCCGATGCAATCCGGCCGCTTTTTTCAATGGAAAACCCATGGGCGATGCCGAAGAGGAAGCCTGCGGCCCAGAGGTCTCCGGCGCCTGTGGTATCAACGGGAGGCAGGCCTTTTTGGACCGGAATTTTGGTGATCTTGTTCTGATGGGAGACATAGCTGCCTTTGGCCCCAACCTTCAGGACGGCATAGGTCACATCCCGGGACAAGGCTTTAACGGCCTTTTCTTCATCCTCAAATCCGGTATAGGCCCTTGCCTCATCTTCGTTGGCGATGAGGATATCGACATAGTCCCGGACCAGGTCAAAAAGAATATCCCGTGATGCATTCACCACTTCAAAACTGGCAAGATCCAGGGCAATCATGGAACCGGACTCCTTTGCCGCCTTCAGGGCCGCCTGCATCAATGTCCGGTTAAAGAGGAGATATCCTTCGATCATGGAAATGGCCGTTTCTTTAAACAAACCGTCCGTGATGGATTCAGGATCAAGCTCTGTGGAAGCACCAAGAAAGGTAAACATGGATCGCTGGGCATCGGGCGTGATCACGGACAGAACTTTCCCGGTGGGAGAATCTGAAACGGAAATCAGGGGTTCAACCCTGCCTTTGATGAGTTGTTTCTCAAAGGCCTTGCCATAGGCATCGTTTCCCCTTCGGCCGATGAATCTGGCCTCACCGCCGAGATTTGCAACCCCCACAATGGTATTGCAGGCTGCGCCGCCCGGAACCACAAGGGTTTCCTGAGGAGATGCAGACAGGATATGGGTGATGTCCTCATCGTTTACAAGGGTCATGCCTCCTTTTTCCTTATGAAGGGTCTTTAAAAACTCATCGGATTCGTTGATTAAAATATCCACCAGGGCTGAACCGATCCCGGTAATTCTGGTGCGTTTTGTTGGGGGCATGGTGTCTCCAGGAAGAGGTAAATAGTTATGGTAAACCTTATCAAAAGATTAAATTCCGGAAAAATTGTCAAGCAAATTATGATGTTGAGAATAAAAATGCGGTTCAGTCTGGGGAGAAGATTGACAAAAACGAAATAAAAAATTATGAATAGCCATCTTTACTAAAAATATACTGTTTATGAATAGTATTATTTCAATACAAAAGGAGCTTTAGAATGTCAGAAAAAAAATCTTTCATGTTTACATCTGAATCCGTAACCGAGGGCCATCCCGATAAGGTTGCCGATGCCATTTCCGACAGTATCCTTGACGCCATCATGGCTGAGGATAAAAAATGCAGGGTTGCCTGCGAAACACTTGTTACCACAGGCCTTGCCATGGTGGCAGGGGAGATTACAACGGATTGCTACGTGGATATCCCCAGTGTGGTCAGGAATACCATCAAGGAGATCGGATACAATTCATCAAGCATGGGATTTGACTGGCAGACCTGTTCCGTTATTACCAGTATTGATCAGCAGTCCGCCGATATTGCCGTAGGGGTGGATGAGGGGTCCGGCCTTTATAAAGAGCAGGGCGCCGGAGACCAGGGCCTGATGTTCGGATTTGCCTCCAATGAAACACCGGAGCTCATGCCCATGCCCATTGTTTATGCCCACAACCTCACCAAACGGCTGGCCCAGGTCAGAAAAAACGGGGCTTTGGATTTCATCCGGCCCGACGGAAAATCCCAGGTCACTATTGAATATATAAACGGAAAACCCACAAGAGTGGATACGGTGGTGGTCTCGACCCAACATTCTCCGGATATATCCTATGATGATTTAAAGGTAGCCATCATCAAGGAAGTCATCAAAAAAGTCATTCCCGAAGACATGATGGACGGGGATACCAAATTTTTTATCAACCCCACGGGCCGTTTTGTCATTGGCGGTCCCATGGGAGACTGCGGGGTTACGGGCAGAAAGATCATTGTAGATACCTATGGCGGCCAGGGCAGCCACGGCGGCGGATGTTTTTCCGGCAAGGATCCGTCAAAGGTGGACAGAAGCGCTTCCTATATGGGGCGGTATGTGGCGAAAAACCTTGTGGCTTCCGGCATAGCAGACAAATGTGAGGTCCAGGTGGCCTATGCCATCGGTGTTGCCCAGCCGGTTTCCCTTCTGGTGGATTTCATGGGAACCGGGAAAATTCCGGAGTCAAGGGCCGTTGAAATTGTCCGGGAGATCTTTGACCTGAGACCTGCAGCCATTATTCAAACCCTCAACCTCCTGCGCCCGATTTATCGGAAAACATCTGCTTACGGTCATTTTGGAAGAAAAGACCCGGATTTTTACTGGGAAAGAACCGACCGGGCCGATGAAATAAGGGATCTTGCCGGATTATAAGCTTTTTCCCGAAATTAGTATCAATACCCCTGTAAGCCGACCGGACGTAAATTTATTTAAGTCCGGTCGGCTTTTTATATTGACATGGATGCCGGACATCTGTATTTTGTTTAAACAACACATCAACATATTTTGATATGATTAACGATTATCCCATAAGGAGTTTTCTCAATGATAAAATTAGATAAAGACTGTTCTTTTCTTAATCTCGACCTTGATCTGAAATATAAGATCAAGGATATCTCCCTGGCTGAAGAGGGTCACAAAGACATGCAGCTTTCTGAAAAAGAAATGCCGGGGCTCATGGCCATCCGGGAAAAATATGGGCCTGAAAAACCGCTGAAGGGGTTGAAAATAACCGGCAGCCTGCATATGACCATCCAGACCGCCATGCTGATCGATACCTTGTACGAACTGGGGGCCGATATCCGGTGGGCTTCCTGCAATATTTTTTCCACCCAGGACCATGCGGCGGCAGCCATTGCCGACAAAGGAAGCGCAGCCGTGTTTGCCTGGAAGGGAGAAACCCTGGATGAGTTCTGGTGGTGTACGGAACAGGCCCTGATCTGGCCCGACGGGTCCGGCCCGGACCTGATTGTGGATGACGGCGGGGATGCCACCCTTTATGTTCACCAGGGGGTCAAAGTGGAAAAAGACCCTTCTCTGCTGGAAAAGCCAACCCACAGCATTGATGAAAAATGCCTCATGGACCGCCTCAGGATGGATTACGAACAAGATCCTCAAAAATGGACCCGCATTGCCAAAAAAATCCGCGGGGTATCGGAAGAGACCACAACCGGGGTTCACAGGCTGTATCAACTGGCTGAAAAAAAGGAACTGCTTTTCCCGGCCATCAATGTCAATGATTCCGTGACCAAATCCAAATTTGACAACCTTTACGGCTGCAGAGAATCCCTTGCCGACGGCATCAAAAGAGCTACCGACATCATGCTGGCCGGTAAAACCATCGTGATTGCCGGTTATGGAGATGTGGGAAAGGGATGTGCCGCCTCCATGAGGGGCTATGGCGCCATTGTCTGGGTGACGGAAATCGATCCCATCTGCGCCCTCCAGGCCGCCATGGAAGGATTCAGGGTGGTCACCATGGAAGAGGCCGCTCCCCACGGGGATGTTTTTGTGACCGCCACCGGCAGTTACCGGGTCATCCGGGGCGAGCATATCGAACAGATGAAGAACGAATCCATTATCTGCAATATCGGGCATTTTGATAATGAAATTGAAATGAGCTATTTGAATCAGCATCCCAAAGCCGTTAAAATTAATATCAGGCCCCAGGTGGACAAATGGGTCCTACCCTCCGGCAAGGCCGTCATTGTTCTGGCCGAGGGCAGGCTGGTAAATCTGGGCTGCGCCACCGGGCATCCCAGCTTTGTCATGAGCAATAGTTTTTCAAACCAGACCCTTGCTCAGATCAAACTGGCCAAGGAAAACCTTGAGATCAAGGTCTATACCCTGCCCAAGGAATTGGATGAGGAAGTGGCCAGGCTCCATCTGAAAAATCTTTCCGTAACCTTGACCCGACTGACCCAGGAACAGGCGGACTATCTCGGGATTTCCGTCAACGGGCCCTATAAGCCTGAACATTATAGATATTAATGTTGTTTAGGATAGGCGGGTGAGAGCACGATTTCACCCGCCTATTTTTTTGAATTTACCATGTGCGTGGTTCAAAATTTTGAACTTTTAATTTTTAGAGCTAAAAGTTGAATTATTTAAATAAGTTATATTAGATTATGGTTTTGACCTGTGTTTTCTGGTTCAAAATTTTGAACTTTTCAGGCATGGAACATTCACGGCCTTTCGAAAAAACAAGAATATTAAAATTTAAAAACATTATAGAATCAGTAGGTTAAAAATTTATTGAGATTTTTCTCGGGGTATGGCACAAGGTTTGCTATATACATTATCAACATACCAAAAGATCGTTTTTTCATCTTTTTTTCCTTTTCTTAATTAAGGCTGCTTTGCAAAAAGCAGCCTTTTTAAGTTTTAAGGCTTTGGCAAAGAAGATTTCCCAGAATGGCCAGACATTCTGCATCCAGATAGGATTCCGCTCTTTTTTCAAAAAGAAGCGTAACGGTTGCATCAAATTCATTGTCCCTGTCATTGAAAAGCAGAACCACAGGGATTCTGGGAAGAACATCAAACCTTGCACCCGCATCATACCCGGCCGAAACCCCGCTTTCATAGCCGCCCATGGACCGGCATGGGTCCTCCTTTCCTGATGGTAAAACTAAAAAAATCTCGACATCCTGATGGTTTTGTTCTAATTCAAAAGTACGAATTAATCAATTTTAAAGGAGAACCGGTTATGCTGTTTCATGCCGGCAAGACGATATGTCGGATCAGGGGGGAATACGGACGATCTGAATATTTTTGAAAATGCTTATGGTCAATAGAGGCTGATATGAAATCCTGGAAAACAAAAACCGGCGTCGGCATTTGCCGGATTCTAACCGGCAGATGTAATTGCTATCTGATTTCAAAGGATAATCGATTTCTGCTGGTGGATTCAGGCACAAAAAGGGATTGGAACCGTTTGAACAAGGGCCTGGACAAGCTCGGAGCAACTCATGCTTCCCTGGTATTAACCCATTGCCATTTTGACCATGCCGAAAATGCGGCAAAGCTGAAACAGACCCATGGGACTCCCATCTGGGTGCACAGAAGTGAGGGGACCTGTCTCAAAAACGGGGAGAACCCCGTCATCCAAGGATCGATACCGGTTACAAAGTTTCTTATTCAGGTATTGAACCGGACCCGGCGCCTTGGGCGCTTAAGCTATGCCCCGGCGGATTATGACCGGCTGGTGGATGAACGATTGGATCTGAATTCATTCGGATTTCCCGGATATATTCTCCATACGCCGGGCCATACCCCCGGCTCCCTCAGTGTGATCATTGACAATGACATCGCCCTGGTCGGTGACACGCTGTTCGGGATTTTCAGAGGATCGGTATTTCCCCCCTTTGCCGACGACCCGGAACTCATGGTCCAAAGCTGGAAAAAACTTTTGGATACCGGCTGCACCACCTTTTTGCCGGCCCACGGCTCTGCAAGGGACAAAGCGGTTTTGAAACGACAATATGATAAGTATAAAAGTCATTACAAAATCAGATGAAGATGTTATAACCTTGATCCAGTGAAGCAATATGATATCTCAGGGTTTACTTAAAAATGTATGATTTTGATGATTCAACTACCGATGTTTTATTTCTGAAAGAAGATGAAGCCATATATAGGGCAAGGTGTTCAGAGGAAAAACCAAAGCATGACTGCATTTATCGGCTGATTGATTTATTTTCCGGTGCCGGGGGTATGTCCCTGGGGTTTTCAAAAGAATTCGGACACCCGTTTCAGTCGGTATGGGCCAATGATTTTAATGAATTTTGCGTGAATACATACAATAAAAATTTCGGGCCCCATTGTGTGCAAGGAGACATCGTTGAAATCCTGGAAAACAGCGGGTTTCAAATTCCGCAGGCGGATGTGGTGATCGGCGGGCCTCCCTGCCAGGGATTCAGCTTGTTGAATCGGGGCCGGGATAATGACCCGAGAAAAAAATTATGGAAACCTTTTCTGGATGTAGTCGCCCGGAGTGGCGCCGCTGTCTTTGTGATGGAGAATGTTCCCCAGCTTCTGGGAACCCCGGAACATTCGGAAATCGTTAAAGAAGCCGAGGGCCTGGGGTTCAAGGTTCGTCAGGATAAACTGCTTGCTGCCGACTATGGTGTTCCCCAGACGAGGACCAGGGCATTTATCGTCGGATGCCGCTTTATGGACCCATCCGTTCTTTTCCCACCGCGAAAAACCCATTTCAAGGATATGGAAAAACCTTTGCAATTGCGGTTGCCGTTCGATGAAACCCAATATCTTCCCGGACCGCAAAAATGGAGAACCGTCAGGGATGCTGTGGGAAATTTGCCGCCACCCATAGGCACGGAAATCAGAAAAATACCGCCTCCTCTTGATCTCCATTTTGGTAGGAATCCCACCGACTTGAGCAAAAAACGATACCGGGCAATACCGGAAGAGGGGATGAATCGGTTTGATTTGCAGCGGCAAACACCGGAGCTGACGCCCCCCTGCTGGATAAAAAAGAAAACCGGCGGGACCGACCTTTTTGGCCGGTTGTGGTGGGATAGGCCTGCGTTCACGATCCGGACCGAGTTTTTCAAACCGGAAAAGGGCCGATACCTTCATCCTGAGCAGCACAGACCGATTACCCATAGGGAAGCCGCCCGGTTTCAGAGTTTTCCGGATACATTTCAATTCACAGGGTCTAAAATAGAAATTGCCAGGCAGATCGGGAATGCGGTGCCGCCCTTATTGGCCGCCAGGGTTGCAGATGTGGTCAGACTGATGCTGGATCGGAATTATGGAAAATGGATGTCTTCTCAAAGGAAAAAAGAAGTCGGGTTATGTCGCGCATAGGCGGCAAAGACACAAAACCCGAATTGCTTGTAAGGTCTCTTCTCCATGGTCTGGGATACCGATTCAGACTCCGGGGAAAGGATTTGCCGGGGAAACCCGATATCATTCTGCCAAACATAAAAAAGTGATATTCGTTCATGGATGTTTCTGGCATGGACATGTGAAATAAAAGATAAAGAAGCACTCAAGAACAGGCTGATTTCTTTTTTGGGAACAAATTAAAATAAACAGGATGATCTGAACTGCCTTGAAAAAGTTCTAAGGTCAATTAGAAAAGAAAGGAGGTCGAATTATGGAGCTTGATTTTTTGCACAGGCCCGAATTCCCAAAGTCCGGGGCCTATGATCCGGCATGGATGATGGAAAACCAGATGGGCCCCAATGCCCTGTGGCTCATGGAATGGCTTTCCAATGCCCTATCGCTCAAACCGGGGATGCGGGTCCTTGACCTGGGGTGCGGGCGGGGCATGACCAGTATTTTCCTGGCCCGGGAATTCGGGGTTCAGGTATGGGCCGATGATTTGTGGATTACTCCGGATCATAACTGGAAGCGGGCGTGCGAGGCCGGGGTGGGGGATCTGGTGTTTCCAATCCGGGCTGAAGCCCATGCCCTGCCCTTTGCCCGGGGTTTTTTCGATATCATTGTGTCCGTGGATGCTTACCAGTATTTTGGGACCGATGAATTATATCTCGGATATCTGAGCCGTTTTATAAGGCCGGGCGGTTTCATCGGCGTTGTTGTGCCGGGCCTGATGCAGGAAATGGAAACCGTACCGGACCATCTTTTGGCGCCCCAATCCAATGGCAAGGT
Source organism: uncultured Desulfobacula sp. (assembly GCA_964484555.1). Lineage (GTDB taxonomy): Bacteria > Desulfobacterota > Desulfobacteria > Desulfobacterales > Desulfobacteraceae > Desulfobacula. The sequence continues at coordinate 4,485 of CAZAHK010000012.1, read as the reverse complement.
ATTCTGGGAAGATGAGTGCCGGAGTTTCAAAACCCCGGATCAATGGAGGCGGTTGTGGGGGCATTGCAGCAACGTTGCCCGGGTTCAGGTGGATACCCTTGTTGACGGCTGGCGCCACTGGATGGAATTTGAAAAAGCCCTTGAAGCCTCGGGCAAAAATATTTTCCCTTCCGATGCCGAGGCCTTGGAAAGGGATCACGGCCGCTATATCGGTTTTGTCCGCGCCGTTGCAGAGCGCACGGATAAAGATGCGATGAATTTGTATGATTCCTCGATTGGAATACAGGCAGGCGTTGATCAGTAGGACGGGGCTCCCGGCTCTGTGACCGGAAGGCTTCAGGCCGCCTTTGCCCGGGTGATTGAAGTGCTGTAAAAAAAGCAGATTGATTTTCAGCGGCCCTGAAAATTCGGGGTCCGTTTTTCCAGCACGGCGCTGATGCCTTCCTTTGCATCTTCCATTTCAAAGGTCCGGGCCTGGTTCTGGGCTTCCATGGCTGCAGCCCGCACCGGATTCCAGTCAAGGCCCTCGTAAACGGACCGCTTCATCATCTGAACTGCGGCCGGAGCGCTTTGGGCGATTTCCTCGGCCAGGGCCAGGGCCTTGTCCATGACCGCTTCCCCGTCCACGGCATAATTGACAAGCCCCAGGGCCGCTGCTTCTTCTCCCGTGATGAGCCTTCCGGTAAAAAGAAGCTCATTGGCCCTGGCCAGACCCACCAGCCGGGGCAGGATATAGGAGATGGCCATGCCGGAGTGAAGGCCGAGGCGGGCAAAATTGGCGCCCATCTTTGCTTTCCGGTCGGCCACCCGGATATCACACAACAGGGCGATGCCGAAACCGCCGCCGATGGCATGGCCGTTGATGCCCGCGATCACCGGCACCTTGATGCTCCCGATCTCCAGATAGGGCCTGTAGAATTCCATCAGGGCCTCGCTTAAAAATTCTCCGTGATTTTTTTCAAACCCGCTTTTAAGGTCTGCACCGCCGCAGAAAGTGGTGCCGCTGCCGGTGATGATGAGGCACCGAAGCTCCTTGTCCGATTTGACATGATCGATAATTTCCCGGAAAGCCGTGATGATTTCGCTGTTCATGGTGTTCAGATTGTCCGGTCGGTTAAAGGAGATCCGTCCGATTTTATCTTTTTTTATATAGGTTACGGGTGCCGTCGTCATACAGGGGGTTCCTTTCCATGGGGGTGTCTTCTTTTCTTTATCAAAATTACCAATAGCCTTTGGAATTCATATCATAACTATCAATTTGCCAAAACCTGTTTTTTTCTATTATTGAAGGGCCGGTAAGGAAAATATTTTATAAACGGAAAACGAACGGAAAAACCCATGAAAGCTTCCATGTCCTATTGCGCCATGGTCAGGATGGCGACCCGGGGCCATGCCCGGAAATCCGGGCCGGACCCTATCCGCTGCCCCGGTGCGAGGCGGGCCCTGGGTCTGACCCCTCCCCATGTTGTTATCGCCATCTGCGACCCCAACCAGGCCATGCGCCTTGTCCAGGGCTATATTTCCCAGATCGATACCCTCCTGCCCTGGCTCACGGTGCGGGGAAACGTCGAGATCGGTTTGGAGCTTCGGCGCGTTTCAGACCAGGAAAAAAAATCCGTGTCCGACAGGCTTATCCATCAGGTGGGGCTGGGCGGATTTGAAAACAGCTATCCCTTTGAACTTTCCGGCGGCATGAAAAAGCGGGCCGCCGTCATCCGGACCCTGGCCTATGACCCGGACATCATCTTCATGGACGAGCCCTTTGTGGGCCTGGATGTCCACACCCGGGACGAGCTTGAGGAAGACATTCTGAAAATTTGGCAGGACCACAGGAAAACCATCGTTCTGGTCACCCACGACCTGACCGAGGCCATCACCCTTTCCGACAGGGTGGTCCTGCTCACGGCCAGGCCCGCGGCTGTCAAATCCGAATATGCCGTTTCCCTGCCCCGGCCCCGGTCGGTGGCGGAAATCCGGTTTTCGGAAGCTTTCATCACCCTTCACAGACAGATCTGGCAGGACCTCAGCGCCGAGGCCACCCGGAGTGAAGGCTGGCTGCCCGTATACCTGGCCAAGGAACTGGGCTTTTTCAGGGAAGAGGGCCTTGACCCGGAGCTGGTGACCTATAAGGACGGCCCCCTTGCCCTCATGGGGCTGCTCAACGAAGATGCCCAGTTCTGCATCATCGGGTTTGAACCCGTGCTCATGGCCTTTGAAAAAGGCCAGTCCAGCAAGGTGATCCTCACCACCCTCAACAGCCAGCCCTATATGTTTGTCGGCCGCCCCGGTATTAAAAGCATCACCGAGATGAAGGGCAAGGCCGTTTTCGGCGGCATGCCCGGTTCCGCGCCCTATTTTTTCGTTAAAACCGCAGTGAGAAACGCCGGGCTCAACCCGGACAAGGATGTGACCTTTGCGAGCATGGAATACGGGGCTGAAATCGTGGCCATGACAATGGGGGATATTGACGGGGTCTATGTCCGCGCCACCCGGTATGCACAGATCCTGGAGGCCGGGGGGAATATCCTGGTGGATGCCACGGACCCGGTCCAGCATAAAAAAATCTATGGCTCGGAGCGGTATGAAGCCATGAATGTCCAGGTGACGGACAAATATGTCAAGGAACACCCCGAGATCATCCAGGCCTTTTCAAATGCCGTATACAAGGCCATGCTCTGGCAGAGTCGCCACAGTGATGAAGAAGTGGCCCTGGCCGTTTCCCCCTCTTTTCCCGGCCGAAAGATTGATGCCGCTTTGATTAAGGTCCTGCGAAAATGCTTATCCCCGGATGGCGGATTCACCGAGGAAGGCTATCGCTCGATTGTTGATTTCTGCCTGGCCAACGGGGTCATCAAAAAAGATGTTCCCATGGCCGATGCCATTGACCCGTCTTTTATGAAAAAGGCCAAAGCAAGTATTCAATAGTTTTGAGATGTAGTGCGTGTAATCAGAAGGTTACCCTCGGCGATAGTGTTGTCCCGGCATACAGGGAATAGGCAGATAATTGCCCCAAATCCATTTGACAAACCAAAGGCGGCTGCTCTACAATAGCGGCCGTATTCTCCGGTTTGTAGCGGAATAGGGCCTGGGAAAGAGTTGATATCCTATCTTTTTTTTGGATATTCCGGAAATGAGCACTGTATTTGGCCTGGGAGGGATGATCATTTGTGAGACGGTTTCTGGTTTTTCTGATTTTTCTGCTGAACGGATTGATCCATTGCCTGCCGCTGGCCGCAGAGCAGTTGCCGCTGGGCCTGAATGAGGCGGTCCGTATCGCTGTCGAAAACAATCTGGAGGTACGGGCCGAACGCTATACCCCGGCTCAGTTTGAAGCCGATATCAACCGCGATAGCGCCCTCTATGACCCGAAATTTACCCTGGAGACCCGCATCGACGATACTGAAGAAGACCGGCCCACCATTGAAGAGCGTGTCATTGACACCCGTTCCCATACCACGGACGTGGGTTTCAGCCGGCTCTTTTCCACCGGGGCCACGGCATCCTTCGGATTCAATAATTCCGATAATGATACCGACAATCCGACTTATCTGGACCGTTACGGCCGGACCGGGGTTGTGCTCTCCATCAGCCAGCCCCTGTTCAAGAACCGGGGCTGGGAAGTGACCGAAGAAAATATCCGTATCTCCCGGATTTCCAAAGACGCCTCCCTGGAGCGGTTCAAAACCAAGCTGCAGACCACCATTGCCCAGGTGAGAAACGACTATTATAAACTCTTCCGGCTAAAGGAAGAATTGGGGGTCAAGCAGGTTTCCCTGGAACTGGCCAAAACCATCCTGACGGAAACCAAGGCCCGGGTGGCTTCGGGCGTCCTGCCCGCCCTGGAGATTCTGAACGCTGAATTCGGCGTGGTCCAGCGGGAAAAAGACCTCATTGATGCGGAAAGGGCCGTGGCAGACCAACTGGATTTGCTGAGGCTGCTTTTGCAATTGGAGGCCGGGGTGGAGATCCTGCCCACGGATAAACCTTTCCATGAAGTCCCGGAAATCCTGGAAGAAGAGGCCGTGCGCCGGGCCCTCCAGCGTCCGGATCTTCTTGAACTCAAACAGAATCTGGCATTGGCGGAATTTCAGACCCGTATCTATCAAAATAAGCTGGAGCCCGACCTTTCGCTGAATACCTCCGTCGGTGTGAACGCCATCGACCGGGACAGGGAAGGTGACCCCCTGGGAATGGGCAAACTGGATAATTTCGGCTGGAGCGTGGGGCTTGTTTTTTCCTATCCCCTGGGAAACCGGGCGGCAAAGAATGAATATATTAAAAGCCGCCTTAAGAGCGAACAGACCCGGCTCATGATCAGAAGTCTTGAAGAAAGCATTACCGGCGAGGTAAGGGCGGCCCTGCGGGGGATTTATTCCGGTTTCAAGCAGATCGAGGTCACGGATCGCGGGGCTGAATTTGCCGGTCAGCGTCTGCATTCGTTTATCCGCAAACACGAGGTCGGTCTGGCCACCACCAAGGAGGTCC
>CAZAHK010000011.1:39397-41623 GCA_964484555.1 uncultured Desulfobacula sp. | reverse complement strand
TGTGGACAAGGATCTGCTCATCGAAGAAAACCTGGCCGGAAGGGTGATCTCCAGCGTTGCCAAAACCGCCAAAGGAGATATTGTCGGCCACAACGCGCTTTTCAATTCCGCCCCTTACCAAAAAGTATTTGAAACCGGGGCAGGCCTGGTTCATGCGGATTACCGGGGAGGCCACGGTATTTTTACCCAATTGGTGGCCCATGGGCTGGCCCTGGGCCGGGAAAGACCCGATGTCGAACAGGTGTTTGGCGAACCGGTCTGCAACCATCCCTTTTCCCAGAAAATGTGCCGGAGCCTCGAATTCGTCACCCGGGCCATTGAGGTCAACCTGATGCCGGCCGCTGCCTATGCCAAGGAAGCCAGTGCAACGGGGCGGGTCACTACCTTGCTGGATTTTATCACGCTCAAATCCTCGCCCTGCACGGTCCATGTGCCAAAGGCCTATGAATCCATTTTTCCCATCTTTTACGAAGACATGGATGATGAACGGCAATTTGACCTGTCCGCCCAACCCCTCTCATTCCAAAGAACCACCCTGGACACCCAGGTCTTTGACTTTGCCCAGGTGTCCAGAGTGGCGGTAAAGGCCCTGGGCCGGGATTTTCCTACGGTCATGCAGGCTGAAGAAAACCGGCTTCTTCAACAAGGCATCCGGGTCATCCAGGTCTGGCTTTCTTCGGGAGACCCTTCAGTGGGAGAAGCCGTGGACAACCTGAGAAGCAGCGGGTATTTTTTCGGCGGGGTCCTTCCCCGGTGGTTTGACAGCGACGGTATCCTCATGGAAAAACTGACGGACGAACCCGTATGGGAAGATATAAACCTTTATTTTGAGCGGGCCCAAACCCTGATGGCCCTGATTCGAAAAGACTGGGAAACGGTCCGTGACCTGAACCCAGAAAACCAATGGAGGACCGGCCAATGACAGAGACAACCTCCCGTTTATCCCTGGACCTTAAGGCTGATATCTGCTGGATTCCCCTGGTTCAGGGGGTGGTGGAAACCGGGGCCCCGGTCATGGGGCTGGACCCCGGCAAAACCCTGCGTCTGGCCCTGGCCGCGGAAGAATTTATTCTCCATTTATCCAGGACCGCTCCCGGAACCCGGCTGACCCTGACCTTAAGCCGGGAACCCTCAAGCGTGTCGGCCCTGTTCCAATTTGAAAGCAACCCCGATGGCCTCTGGGCCATGAACCTGACGGCGGCAAGCGAAATTTCCCGGGACCTGGACCAGGGCATGGCCCACATGGGGCTGCTTCTCGCATCCCGGGTGGCGGACCGCTTTTCCATCGCCCTGAACGGCAGAACCCTCAGCGTTACCCTTTTTCAGGACATTATTTACCCGGAAATCGAGAAAGCAAAAGCCCCGTCCACCCCTTTGAGGGGAATCTTAAGTGCGGAAGCCTGCTCTGACCCGGCCGACATCAGCCATGCCTGTGCCCTGACCATGGCCCTGTATCCGGAACCCCTGTATCCGAAATCCTTCCGGACGCCGGGGAATATCATCGACCGGATATCCCAGGGCAGCTTCCATGCCGGGTTGGTCAAGGATGGGGCCGGGACGACGGCCGGAATGATCTGCTGGCAGATCCCCTCCCGGCGGACCGTGGAATTTTACGGCCCCTATTTGTTTTCCAAGGATGAGGGTATCGCCCAGCCCCTGATGGACCATTTGATCAACCAAGTGGCCCGAACCGAAGCCGTTACCCTTTACAGCCGGGCCGCTACTCCGGATCTTCCGCCGGGAAATTTCGAACCCCTGGCCGCCTTGGCCTACAGACAATCCAATGGGCAAAAGGAAACCCGAACCCTCTGGTTCCGGCATCTGAGAGAGGATATGGGATGCCCTGTCTGGGCCCACCCGGTTCTGGGGCCCTTTCTGAAGGAAACCTATGAACGCCTGTTTCTCATCCGGACCATCCGGGAATATAAGGACCCGGGTGGAAGCCGCCCGGCCCGGTCCCTGCTGGGGACCCGGCTGGGTGCGGACAAACAGGAAGCCTTTATCCGGCCCATGCTGGACGGAACCGATATCCGGGAGAATATCCAGCGTCACATTCAATTGCTGGTCAATGAAAATTATCTCAACCTCTTTTTTACCATGGATCTTTCCGTCGGCTGGCAGGCCGCCCTGGGCAAGGATCTGACGGAAACCGGGTTTAAACCTGCCTATGTTCTGCCCTATGCGGGTGAATCCGATAAGGTGATATTCCACTATGTCCACCCTCAT
>CAZAHK010000011.1:0-39297 GCA_964484555.1 uncultured Desulfobacula sp. | reverse complement strand
TTTGATCCCGAAGCCATGCTGGATGCCGTGGATGACAAAACCAAGATCATCTTTGTCTGCAATCCCAACAACCCCACGGGCACTTACTGGGACAGGGACACCATGACCGATTTTCTGGAAGCCGTGGACCAGCGCTGCATCGTGGTCATTGATGAAGCCTATTGCGAATATGTGGACAACCCGGATTATCCGGATGCCATGCAGTTGATGGAAACCTTTCCCAATGTGGTCACCTTCAGGACCTTTTCCAAGATGTATGCCCTGGCCGCCCTCCGCATCGGCTATTTGTGCAGTTCCCCGGATGTGGTGGATATGGTCCGGCGCACCCATATGGTCTATTCCGTGAACACCCCGGCCCATCAGGCTGCCGCCGCCGCCATAACCGACGATAGGGATTTTATCCTGGCCACCCGGAAAATGGTCAAAGAGGCCAGGCAATTGCTCTGCCCTTTTTTTGACGACTTGGGCATCCCCTACCTGTCAAACCAGGGCAATTATATGATGGTCCATGTCCCCCTGTCAGACACCCTGCTCTACCGGATGCTCATGAAACGCGGCGTCATGGTCCGGACCATGACCGGGTTCCGTTTCCCCAACTGGATCAGGATTTCCCTGGTTCAGGCGCCGGTGATGACCGATTTTATCAATGCCTTCCGGGAAGTGCTGTCAACCGTTCAAAAATAAAAAGGAGAAAAATGAAGATAGAAACCCAAAAAAACGGCCCCGTGATGATCGTTTCCGTTTCAGGACGGCTGGATACCCACACCACCGGCCAATTTGATGAGGCCATGACGCCCCTGGCCGAGACAGAAAAACATCTGGTGATTGATTTTTCAAATCTGGAATACATCAGCAGTGCCGGGCTTCGCAGCATTCTCATGGTGGCCAAAAAAGTCAAGGAAAATCAAGGCAGCCTTGCCCTGGCCTCCCTGACCCAAATGGTCAAGGATGTATTTGAGATGTCGGGGTTCGGCGCCATTATCCGGATTTATCCGGACAGCCCCTCGGCCTGCGCCGACATATAGAGTCCGCCAGCCCTGCCCTGAAACAAAATTTAAAGAAATCAGGCTTCCGAAAAATCGGGGCACGGGATTTGCAAAATTCTCCATAGCGACGTCACCACAACAATTCGTTAGGAGACCCGTTCATGGCAACTGTGGACACCATAAAGACCTATAGGACAAACGACCTCTACCTTAGGGACAAGAGAAGCGTCATTAAACCGGCGGACACCGCCAAAACCGACGGCACCGGCAAGAACGCCTCGGCGGAAAGCCAGGCCATACAAAAGGATACGGTCACCCTATCCGGCGATGTCGGCGTGGCAAGGCTGAGGGAGGACCTGGGCCTTCCGCCCACGGGCAAGCTCTCAAGAGAAGATTTTCAGACCGCAGCGGATGCTGGCGAAGAAACCATCCGGGCGAGCCTTGAATCCGCCATGGAGGGATTGGGGGTTGATGCAAACCAGACCGTTTCCCTTTCGTTGAACACCAAGGGAAAGATCGTTATAAAAGAGACCTTTTCCCAAAAGACAGCCCTTGAAAAGCAATTGAACAGTGACGAGGCTTTCAAAGCGGGCTTCAGCCGCCTGTCGACAAACACGGAAATCCTCGGTTTTGCGGCAGACCTTCAAACCGGTACCGGCAATATGAGCCTTGCCTCGTTCATGAACAGCGAATCAAGTGATTCGGGCTTGAACGCCCGGTTGAAGATTGCTGAGACCTATAATGAACTCAAGTCCGGAAAGGATCCCTTTCAGATCATTGCGGGCCTCAGCCGCCGGGAGACTCCCTTTGAGCTGGTTCACCCCCCCGGGGAAGACACGGCAGCCTGACAAAACAGAATGGTCTGCATCACATCTATTCATTTGACATGGGGCCCCTTCAAGATTAATCTGGCATAGAAACTTGACCAACAACAGCTTAGAAAAGGCAGGAACCTATGACCATAACCGTTTGCGTTGCAGGGGCCACCGGTTGGGCCGGATCAGCCCTGAGCAAAGGAATTTATCAGGCAAAAGACCTGGAACTGGCCGGGGCCGTTTCCAGGACCCACAAAGGAAAAACCCTTCAGGATGTGCTTGGGCTCGACGGCTGCGGCCTGGTCATCTCCGGATCAGTCAGCCGGGATTCCCTTGCAGGCTGCCATGTCATGGTGGACTATACAGCACCGGAGATTGCCAAACAGAACATATTGACAGCTCTGGACGCGGGGGTCCATGTGGTTGTGGGAACCTCGGGGCTGACGGATGAAGATTATGCCGACATCCATACAAGGGCCCTGGAGAAAAAACGGGGCGTGCTGGCCGTTGGAAATTTTGCCCTCACCGTGGTCCTGCTGCATAAATTTGCCGAAATGGCAGCCAAATATATCCCCCAGTGGGAAATCATTGATTATGCCCATGACGCCAAAAAAGACGCGCCCAGCGGAACGGCCAGAGAAATGGCCCACCGGCTTTCAAAAATCCGGCCCTCCAGGCTCACCGTCCCCCTGGACCAGACCCAGGGGATCAGGGAAACACGGGGCGCAGACATGACAGGGTCCCAGGTGCATTCCGTTCGGTTGCCCGGATACACCCTTTCCCTGGAAATCATCTTCGGCATGCCGGACCAGAAGCTGACCCTCCGCCATGATGCCGGTTCCAGCGCCCAGCCCTATGTGGACGGGTCCCTGCTGGCCGTCCGCAGGGTCCATACCTTTACCGGGCTCCGCCGGGGCCTGGATCAGGTCATGGATCTGGACGAAAAATGAGCCTCTCTTCCTTTCTCGGTCTTTTGGGAGAAGCTATGAAACAGATCGGTGTTTTGATAATAGGAGGCCTGATGATTTTTTCCTGTGCAGGACAACGGCCTGAGAATTCAGGTGTGCAAAACGGCCGGTTGGCGGACTGTCCGTCCAGCCCCAACTGCGTCAGCAGCCAGACGGCCGATGATCGGCATGGATTACCGCCCCTTCGGTATCAGGGCGGGAAAGCGGCTGCTTTTAAACGATTGAAAAAGATCATCACCTCCATCAAAGGAAATACAATCGTTTCGGAAACCGGCGATTATCTCCATATTGAATGCAAATCAAAGATCATGGGGTTTGTGGATGATCTTGAGTTTTTTTTCCCGGAGGAGGCCATAATCCATGTCCGTTCCGCCTCCCGGCTCGGGTATAGTGATTTCGACGTCAACCGGAAAAGAGTAGAGCATTTGCGGGAGCTGTTCATTTCGCAGTCAGAAGAGACCCGGGATTAATCAGTTTCAGATATTTCTGGCTGCCTATCACCAAAAATCGCAGCAATGGCCGATCAAAAAATTATAGATGCAAACCAGACATGGCATTGTCAAGGAACATGGTGGGGAGATTTTTGTTGAGAGTTCGCCTGACCTCGGCACCCGTATTGAAATGTTTCTCCCGGCAATCCTGCAGGACATGCTTGAAGCCCTGGGGTATACTGTCACCACACCCTGACAGACCGCCGTAAGGCACTGAAACAATCTAAAGCCCATTCGGACCGGTTTGATATTCTGTTGTCGGATGTCACCATGCCCCATGTATTTTTAATTGTTTTTGTGGAATTGATTTATGAGCGCTCTCTATTTTACCGGACCCTATTGGGTTATCCTTAATCTTTCCGTCTGAAGTAGCTTTGATAGGAAAATTTACCCGGGCAAAACAGTTTTTTCCCTTTATCCGACGGAGTCATCCGGTTCCATGTGGATCTCCACATCAATGACATCGGGACCGTTTTCAAGGATATCTTTTTTTATGGCCTCCGCCACCTCATGGCCTTCAAAAACCGTCATCTTGCCGTCCAGGACAAGGGTCAGATCCACCTGGATGCTGCTTCCCGTATACCGGGTCCGTATTCCGTGAACCCCGCGGACCAGGGGATGCAGGGAGGCCAGCCGCCTGATTTCGATGCAGATTTCCTCGGGTGCGGCTGCATCTGAAACCTCTTTAAGGCCGGTTGTGATAATTTTCAGGGCCGCATGAAAGATCAGGGCCGAGACAAAAATAGCCCCGGCCTTATCTAAAAAATGCCATTCCGGAAACACAATGGCCGCGCCCACGGCGATGAGGGCAGGGATGGAGCTGAAGACATCCAGCCGGTGATGCCAGGCATTGGCCACCATGGCCATGCTTTTAATTCGCCTGCCGACCCGGGCCGTCCACCGGTAGAGGAATTCCTTGACCACAATGGACACGGCAGCAGCCGACAGGGCCAGCAGAGATGGAGGCGGGCCCTGTTCCGCCGTGATGGAGAAAATGGCGTCCCATCCGATGGCACCCCCGGCAACCATGAGAACCAGGCCGATGAAAATCGTCACCAGGGTTTCCAGGCGCTTATGGCCATAGGGATGATCCCTGTCCGGCGGTTTGGACCAGAAATAGGACCCGATAATGACGGCCAGGTCCGTCACTGTATCAGAGACGCTGTGGATGCCGTCGGCCACAATGGCCTGGCTGTGTCCGGCGAGACCTGCAAAAATCTTAAACACGGAAAGGGCGATATTGGTCCAGAGTCCTGCCCAGGTGACGCTGCGAAGTTTTTTTTCCCGGTCCGTCCGGCCTTCGGCCGCCCCGGATGCTGTGATCTCTGAAAATCCCATCTTTCACCCCTATCTGCCAATGCTTCAATGATATGATGGTTTTAGCCGATTCCAACCTTCCGATCAACAGCAAATATGAGCCGGGGCCAACCTTATCTCTGGGTACGCCCCGGCTCACAAGGGCAAAACCGACGTATTGACGAGGTTTTGTCAATACTCAAAAGAAACCGCCAGGATAGCCGTGACCTCAAAAGGGCCGTGCCTGCAAATCAGGCCGGTTTTGACCATCCATTCGGGGGTGTCAACGACCTGACGGCCATCTGAATCATATATCGCATTTTTCTCTCCATTTGGTTTTTAACCGGCGCATCCCCGGCAGATCATTTGTCCTTCGATATTCTGTTGAATTGTTAAAAAGCTGTAACCGTCACTTGCAAAAAGGGCTTATGTCTCCTGCCGCGGCGTCCATGCAATCCCCCCTTTGTCCACAAAAACAAAAAAGCCGTGAAGGTCCTGTCCTTTTCAGGAACATTGACCTTCATGGCCTTTTAAATTGACGACCGCCATACTGCGGCGGCCGGATTCTGTTACGGCAACTGCCTTGTTTTCATCGTTAACGGCTCCTGCCGTTGATGGGTGTACATTTAGGAAATAATTTTCCGGAAGTCAAGGTTTTTTTATTCCGAATTTCCGGTCCTGTTGCTGCATCCAAATGATTGTCAAAATTTAACATGTCTTGATTAAGCGGGTAAAATCCAAAGGCCGGCCTGAACATGATGTTCAGGCCGGCCTTTGGGATCAAGAGGTTCCGATCAAAGAGACTCTTTATTTTTTGTCAATGCCCGGGGGTCTCCGGGCACCGGCAAAACTATTGACGGGTCAGATCCTTATGGCATTGGATGAGGTTGCCCACCACATCGGGATCTGCCAGGGTAGATATATCGCCTAGGCTGTCAAACTCGTCATTGGCAATCTTTCTCAAAATACGGCGCATGATTTTCCCAGACCGGGTTTTGGGCAGGGCCGGGGCAAAATGGATGATATCCGGAGTGGCAATGGGCCCGATCTCTTCCCTGACATGCAGTTTCAGCTCTTTTAGCAGGGCGGCGCCGGGGGCGGCGCTGACCCTCAGGGTGACAAAGGCGTAAATGCCCTGGCCTTTGATGGCATGGGGAAACCCGATGACCGCTGCTTCGGCCACGTCCCTGTGGCTGACCAGGGCGCTTTCCACTTCCGCGGTGCCCATCCTGTGGCCGGACACATTAATGACGTCATCCACCCGGCCGGTAATCCAGTAATATCCGTCTTCATCCCGGCGGCACCCGTCACCGGTGAAATAATACCCGTCAAACATCTGGAAATAGACCTTTTCAAACCGGTCATGGTCGTTGAAAACCGTTCTCATCTGTCCTGGCCAGGGTTCTTTGATGGCCAGGATGCCGTCGCAGGCTCCTTCCAGGGCCTCTCCCTTTTCGTTCAGGATCGACGGGTTGACGGAGAAAAAGGGCAGGGTCGCAGACCCCGGCTTCTGGTCAATGGCATAGGGAAGCGGGGTGATCATGATGCCGCCGGTTTCCGTCTGCCACCAGGTGTCCACCACCGGGCATCTTTCCTTGCCCACATATTTAAAATACCATTTCCAGGCTTCGGGGTTTATGGGCTCCCCAACTGATCCCAACAGCCTTAAGGAGGAAAGATCGTATTTTTCGACCCATTCTTCCCCCTGGGCCATGAGGGCCCGGATGGCAGTAGGAGCGGTGTAAAACTGGGTCACCTTCCACTTGTCCACCGTGGCCCAGAACCGCCCCGGATCAGGATAGTTGGGGACCCCTTCAAACATGATACTGGTGGCCCCCTGGGACAGCGGGCCGTAAACGATATAGCTGTGCCCGGTCACCCAGCCGATATCGGCCGTACACCAGTATATGTCATTGTCATGGTAATCAAAAATATATTTAAAGGTCATGCCGGTATAGACCATATAGCCGCCCACATTGTGCTGGACCCCCTTGGGTTTGCCCGTGGACCCGGAGGTATAGAGGATAAAGAGCGGATCCTCGGCATCCATCCATTCCACGGGGCAGTCCGGGCTCTGTTTTTGAGTCTCATCATGCCACCACAGATCCCTGCCCGGTTTCATCTGGATATCGGAGCCGGTGCGGTTCACCACAAAACAGGTTTCCACGCTGTGCCCGTTTTTTTCGCACAGGTCCATGGCCCGGTCTGCATTGCCTTTCAGGGGAACGGCCTTGGCCCCCCGCATGACCCCGTCCGTGGTGACCAGGACCTTGCAATGGCTGTCCAGGATGCGGTCCGCCAGGGCGTCGGCGGAGAACCCGCCGAAGACGATGCTGTGGATGGCGCCGATGCGGGCGCAGGCCAGCATGGTGACGGCCAGCTCCGGGATCATGGGCATATAGATGGCCATTCGGTCTCCCTTACCCACGCCTTTTTCCTTTAAGGCGTTGGCAAACCGGCAGACCTTTTCATGGAGCTGTTTGTAAGTGATTTGAAGGTCTTCCCCCACATTGTTGCCTTCCCATATCAAGGCGATCTGGTCGGCCCTGTCTTTTAAATGCCGGTCCAGGCAATTGTAAGTGATATTGGTTTTGCCGCCCCTGAACCATTCGATGTGGATGGGGCCCTTGGACAGGGTGAAATTATAATCCCGGACCCGGTCCCATTTTTTTTCCCAGTAAAACCGGTCCGCCATCTCGGCCCAGAATTCGTCCGGTTTTTGAATGGAACGGTCATACATTTCCCTGTACTCATCCATGGTTTTGACCCAGGCATTTTTACGGAATTCATCCGGCGCATGAAATTTAAATTCGCTCATCTTTTCTCCTTTGCAGTTTCAACCCTTTATAGATGGATATGTTCGGCAGTTCATGATTCAGATTTTTTCAGCCACGGCAGTGGCGGTGAATGCGGTTTGAACCTCTGTTTCGGCCACCGGGGCCTTGGTGGTCAGGGCCAGGGCCGCACAGGCCAGGAGCAAACCGGCGGCAAGGATATAGGCCATTCTGGGGCTGTTCGCATAGGCAACGATCATCTGGGACACCCGTGGGAAAATAAAACCGCCTACGCCCCAGGCGCTGAAGACCAGGCCGTAATTGACACCGAAATTCTTTAACCCGAAAAAATCCTTGGTAGCCGATGGAAATAAGGAAAGGTTTGTGCCGTAGTTAAACCCGATGAACATGGCGGCAAGAACCAGAAAAACAACCTGGGTCGGCGTGATAAAGAGAAGGGAAAAGATGATGACGGCCTGGAAAACCAGCATGATAAAAAGGGTGTTGACCCGGCCGATACGGTCGGAAAGGATCCCGGCCACCACCCGGCCCGAGGCATTGCCGACGGCCATGAGGGCCACCACCAGCCAGGCCGTCTGGCCCAGGCCCTGTTTGGCCATGCCTGCCACGTTGCCGATGATCATGAGACCGGCGCCGGAGGCAATACAGAAAATGATCCATAATTTATAGAAGGCTACCGTTCGAAGCATTCTTCCGGGTTCGAAATTGACGGCGGCGGCAGCCACGGAGGCCTTGGTGTGAACCGTATCCGGATGGACATAGCCCGCCGGTGGATTGACCAGCAGTTGGGCAAGGCCGGAAACGATTAGCAGAAAGGCAATACCAAAGATCAGCATGGCCTGGGAAAGGCCGAAGCGCTCAATAAGCAAAGTGGCCAGAGGTGCAATATAGACGGAAGCCAGGCCGAACCCGGCCACGACAATGCCGGCGATCATGCCGGTTTTGGCCGGGGGAAACCATTTGATGGCCGGAGGTGTGGCCGAGGCATAGCCGAAGCCCAGCCCCATTCCCATGAGGATGCCGAAACCCATGATCCAACTGATCCAGGCCGTGGAAAAGGAAGTCAGGATCAGGCCAAGCCCTGTGAGAACACCGCCGATGACGGCCGTGATCCTGGGGCTCAGCTTGTCCTGAATCCGGCCTGCAAAAATCATGGAAAAGGCAAAGACCAGGCAGCATACGGCATAGGGGTCGTTTAAAGAGGCCGGGGTCCAGTTGAAAACCCCGTCGCCCGAGTCAATGGACTCTTTGATGGTCATTTTGAAAATGCTCCAGGTATAGAGGATCCCCAAAGCAAGGTTTATCCCCAATCCTGCCATTGTTACCCGCCAGCCAAGGTTTTTGATCCGGTTCATCGTGAATTCCCCTTTAATAAATGATTTTCATTCATTTTATATAAGAGCAATCATTGTGCCGGGCCGTTATAAATATTTTATCATGCTGATTTTATTGTATTTATCGTAAAAAATGGAATTTTGGACAGCCATGGAGAAATACAACAAAAGTTGTGGGAATACAGGAGGCGTCCGGGTACTGATGCATCAGAACAGGGGAGTCCGGGGGAATTTACAATATTTGTTGTGAATACAATATTTGTTGTGGGCGGAATCAGAGCTTTTCGGATTTCAGTTTCAGCAGCCTTTTGCTGAGGGCCTGCTGGGAAATCCCGAGAATCGCGGCAGCTTCGGACTGGTTGCCGCCGGTCTGTTTCATGGCCTTTTCCACCAGTTCCCGGGAGGCTTCCTTAAGGGTGGGAAGAAAAGAAGCCGGGTCGTCTTCAGGCCCCGGCCCCGCGTCTGATGCACCCAGGCCCTTGAACAGGTTCGCCGTGATGGGCCCCTTTTTATACCGGGACATGGCGTCATAGACCATGGATTTGAGTTCCCGGATATTGCCCTTGAACGGATAGGTTTCCATCTGCTCGATCAAGGGTTTGGGCAGTTCGGGCACGGGTTTGTCCAGCTCATGGGCCGCCTGGCAGACGAACCGGTCCAGCAGCAGGGGAAGGTCCAGAAGACGTTCCCTCAGGGGCGGCAGGGTCAGGGTATGGGTGGACAGCCGGTAGATCAGATCTTTCCTGAACCGGCCTTCTTTTTCAAGGGCCCAGAGATCCAGGTTGGTGGAGGCAATGATCCTGGCATCGGAATAGCGGATCTGGTCGGAGCCCAGGGGAAGGTATTCCCTCTCCTGGAGAAGCCGCAGCAGTTTTACCTGGGAGGTCAGGGCCAGATCCCCGATTTCATCCAGGAAAAGCGTGCCCCCGGACGCCTGTTCGATGAGCCCCTGCCTTGCTTTCTGCGCGCCGGTAAAGGCTCCCGGCACATGGCCGAAAAGAGTGTCGGAAAAGACATTATCATCCAACCCCGCCACATTGACCTTGACCAGCTTGCCCTTTCTCTGGCTCAGGGTATGGATGGGCAGGCTGATGAGTTCCTTTCCCACACCGGTTTCCCCCAGGATGAGAACCGGCTGGGAGGAAGGGGCAATGGCTTCGATATAGTGAAAGATGGAATGCATCTTCTTATCCTGGGTGAAGATATGGGCAAAGGCCTTTGGATTTTTAATCTGGGAGAACAACTCGCTCGGCAAGGGCTCCGGGTTGTCCCGGTCCCCGTAATCCAGGGCCTGTTTGACGGCAGCCAGAAGCCGGGCTTCCTCCACCGGTTTGAGTACATAGTCCACGGCCCCGATTTTCATACATTTGACCGCCGTTTCCACATCAATGGTGCCGGTCAGGACAATCACGGGAATCCTGGGATAGGTCTTGCGGATCATTTTGAGCAGGCGTTCGCCGTTGATATGGGGCATGTTGAGATCCAGGAGGATGAGGCCGGGGACCTGCCGTTCCATCTGGCGGATCACATCCCTTGCATCGCTGATGGTGATGGTATGGTTCATGCCGGCCATTCGAAGACAGGTATCCACGGCCAGAAGGATTTCCGGTTCATCATCCACGATAAGGATGGGCCGGTCCAGGGTCTGTTGTCTGTTTGTCATGGCAGGTCCTTGTGGTTTCAAATTCTATTGCCCCGGCAGGTCAAAGGCAAGAGTATTCTTGCCGTCAACCCTTTTCCAGGCTCCGAGGTAAATTCCAGCATCCCCTTGTGATCATATACAATCTTTTCGGAAATGGAAAGCCCGAGACCCGTTCCCCCGTCATCCCTTTTCGTCGTAAAAAAGGGCTCTTTCAACTTTTTCAAGTCTTCGGGAGGGACCCCCGGCCCGGTGTCCGCCACCTCAATGGCAATGAACAGGCCATCCCGGCTCCTTGAGGTTTTGACACGGATGGCCTGGTCCGGGTTTCCCAGGGCCTGGGAAGCATTGACCAGGAGGTTGATCATGACCTGCTGAAGTTTCTGGGGGTTGCCGGAAATTTTCGGCAGTCCTTCTTCAAGATCCACACCCAGGAGGCGGGTGGCCTTTTTCAGGATGGAAGAAGTGAGATCCAGGGATTTTTGGACCACCTGATTAATATCCAGTTCCGTATCCATGTCGGCCCCGGCGGGACGTGAAAAATCCTTGAGTTCGGTGATGATTTTTTTGATCCTTGCCGCACTGTCTTCAATGGAGGTCAGCATCCCGTCAATCCTGCTGCTCAAATCTGCATAGGGCAGGTTGCAGATCTCGGCATCCCTGCGGGTTGAAAAATGCTCATCCAGGATGGGGGTGAAGGCCTTCCAGGCCTTTTTCAAATTGGGGGCGTTCAGCATCAGAGAAGCCGCCGGATTATTGATCTCATGGGCCACCCCGGCCACCAGGATGCCCAGGGAGGTCATCTTGTCCGCCTGGAGGAGCTGCTTCTCCCTCAGGCCGGATTGTTCCATGGCGGCCAGGCGTTCCTTTTCAGCCTTTGTCCCCTGCCAGACAATATAGCCTGACAGAATCAGGAAAAGGACCAGGATTCCCGAGCAGGTGAGGATCAAGCGGTGGGTGATAGCCAGAATCTCATACTTGACATCTTCAACATAGATGCCGGTTCCGATGATCCATCCCCAGGGGGCGAATCCCTTCACATAGGAGATTTTGGGAACGATTTTTCCGGGGTCCCCCTTCCATTGCCAGAGATAATCCACAAATCCGGCTCCGTTTTTTTTCACGGTATCCACCATTTCGGCAAACAGCCTTTTTCCAGCCGGATCTTCAAAACCAGAAACGTTTTTTCCCTCAAGATCCGGACGGTAGGGATGCATAATCATATTCGGGGTCATATCGTTGATCCAGAAATAATCTTCCAGTTCAGGCCCGTATCTGACCTGCTGCAAGAGTTGAACAGCCTGGCGTTTGGCCTCCTCCTCTGAAATCAGACCGTTTTGGGCCTGGGTGAAAAAAAAATTCAATTTGCTCCATTCACTCTCCGTCAAATGCATGATGGACTCCCTTTTTCCGTCCAGCATGTTTTTTTCCAGCAGGGGAATAATCAAAAGGAAAATGGTGAAGATAAAAAGAAGAATGGTGAGCAAGACAGGCATGATAATCCGGACGGGAAGGGATTTCAGGGCCAGGGATGGTTTTTTTGAATCAGGCATTCCGGGTTTTATATAACCTTGTATATAAGGGATATTGATCCATGGGCCGACCTCCTTGTTTCGGATGACGGATAAAGCATAGAGAATTTTTTAGATATTTCCAAACATTTTTTGGACCCAAGCCGAGTGAAGACCGGAAATAATTATGAAATCATGGGGTTAAAATCCGTTTTTCTCCCACAATAATAGACAGAGTGAACACTCATGACGACCGCGTGGCAGAAGTCCTGATCAGGCCTTCAAATTAAAAAAATCAATAAGCTTGGTTTTGATATCATCCCTAATTTTTCTTTAAAGAAAGGGGCATGGGAAAATAAAAAAAATATTCCGGCCCCACCTGACCCTGGCCCGGATCAGCCATAAAATTTCGCCGGACCTCATTCTTTCAATTATCAAAACCTTTGAAAATTTTCACACCACGGATTTTTCAGTTTCAGGGATAAGCCTCTTTCAAAGCAAGCTCTCATCGGCCGGTGCGGTTCACAAACAGATCTTTTTTATACCGTTTCCCCTTAATAGGGTCCAAGCACCAGATTAAAATTTCCTGTTGAATTCTGCTTTTCAACCAATGAAAAATGATTCAGCTCCTTTTCAATGGACATCTGTGAATAAACCCCTTTAAAGACAGTCCCGGAAAAAGCCTGATCCTTAATTCTAATGCAAGGGTGGTTTTCATGTTTTCTTGCCCATTCGAAAAAGGCCAGTATGTCAATTTGAAGTTCTGAAATCTTTTTTGTTATTCCAGGCTCGACTTTTTTTATTTTCTGTTCAAGGAGGACGGAGGCCCTATCGTATTTCTTTTTTGTTTCGTTTAATTCCTTTAGTGAATCAAGAGCCTCTTCCATTCTTTTTTCAAAGGTCCGGACCAGGGTTACAATATTTTTAAGGTCCTTTGTATCATCCGATTCTTTTTTCTGTTTAAATTCATTGGACAGGCTTAGCTTTTTATTTTTGGCCCGGTCATGAAAAATTTTCAATTCAATCATTTTCTGAAAAATTTTATCGGCAGCTCTATGCTGCTCCTCTTTTTTTCCATTTAATTCATCCAGGGGACGGTGGATGTTTTGAATTTCAAGATGGAGCTGCTTTACCTTTGTCAAAAGATGATGTTCTGTTCCGGCGCCGAGAACACAAGCCCGTGTTCTGCCGTTACCGGCACCTGCCAGCTCGATTCCATTTTTTGCAAAAAGTGTTGAAGAAACCACCCGGCATTGTTTTGAATCTATTTTCCCGCTGGAGAAGACGTTTGAGTCTATCATTTCATTTTCAATATATACATTGCCAAAGGTTTCAATCCGGCAGTTGTGAAGATATTTGGCGTAAACATCTCCCTGGGCGCTGATAAAAGAATCCGTGATACCGATTTCGGCCCTGACGTTCCCAATGGCTTCTATCCGGGCGCCCCTGATTTCTCTTGCATTAAGGTCACCCGCAGTAACAGGGTAAGCACCGGTTAAGATGCCGGAAATATTCAGGTTTGCATAGGTTTCCAGGGGACCGTATTTCAGATCGGCATCTTCCAGAACAAAAATCGCCGGATGAATATAGAGCTTTCTTTCAATGGAAAGAGAGGGAAAACCTGTTTTTCCGGCAAAGGCCTTTATCTGGTCGCTTGAAAGTCTTGTTCCGGCAGCGCATCGGAACGTAAAATCATAGCCTTGGGATTGTTCCAGGTTATTGCCGAACACATCCTTTTTTATAAAGATTTCTTTCCCGCGATATTGTTCCGCCAGGGTGGCACCCATTTTTTTTTCCTGGGTATCCACCTTGTCCACATCAAAAGAATAGGAGGCCTTCCGGTCCTTTACCAGTTCTACTGAAAAATCCTGCCGTGCGGCTACAAATTCCGTGTTTTTCATATCCAAATGGCATTGAAGGATGGGGTCCGGATAAATACCGAATTTTATATCCCTGTTCTGAAGCGCACGCCGGATATCTTGGGCACATAAATTTTCAATACCTTTGACTATTTTTACAACAACCTCCATTTTGTCCTTACTGATGTCAATGGTAAGATCCGGATTTTTATCAAGACGGGCAAGGGCCTCCAGGCGCTGCTGTTCTTTGAGGACAAGCGTTTTCTGGTCTTCGGTCATAAAATTGAGCTGAACCATGAAATCAGCCAGTATCCCAATTCTATTCTCTTTTTCAAAGGCTTTCTCCTGGGCTTTCTGCGCAATTCTGACCTGCCGGTCAGTGGCAAAACCCTTTTCAACGGCACAGGCTGAAAATTCTTTATCCAGAACCTTTATCCGTAAAAATTTTTTCTCATATCCAGTAAGAGTGGGATCTTTATGGGCAGCTTGGCTATCCAGATCCTTTCTTTCTTCCGAACATACTTGAAGCTGTATTTTTTCAAGTTCTGAATCAAGAAAGGCCTGTTCCTTTAAAATAGCATTTTTCTGCTTTACCGTGATCACCCGGGCTTCGACCAGAATATCGCCGATCAATTTTCTCAGCTTTGCCCGCTGGAATTCTTTTTTCTGATACTCCAGGGCTTTTTCAATATCTTTTTCCGTTGCAAACCCTTTTTCAACAGCAATCCGGCCAAAGGCTTCCCCCTGCTTTTTAATGATCAGATAATCCTCAATTAATTTTAAAAGTCCGACCTGATATTGGGTGGCAAAGTTCAGGCCCAGGATCAATGGGCCAAAGGTAATGTCAGGGTCTTCTTTTTTCTTCAGGGCGTATACCTTCTGAAGATGCTGATGCTGTTCCGTGGTAATGGTACCGTATTGAAGGGCAAGATCGGCCAGGGTCGGAATTTGATTCAAATGCGCCTCGATAATTGCTTCCAAGGGGTTTTCGTTTTCTTATGGTCCCATCAGAATAAAGAATTTACGAGCTAAAGTAAATGGCTTGATAACGATTCTGAAAATTCATCCGGTTTGAACAATCCCTGAAGGAAGATCCGGGTCAAAGAAAAGGGCTCAGGTCCACATGGGCTTCAAAATGTTCTTTTAAAAGGATATAGTTTTTTTCCTTTAAAGCGGCCATGTCTTCCTCCGGGCAAGGCAGGTTCAATCCGATATGGTCTATCCATTTGGCCAGTATCCGGGGAGAATCGAAAAAACCATGGATATATGTTCCTGCAATTTTTTGATCCATCACCATACAGCCATCCATGTCCCTTGACGGGATGGAATTCCGTGCGAGAATTTTTACCAAGGGCGTCCCGCTTTTTAGCACGGTTGACCCCATATGGATTTCATAGCCTTTGCCCTTTTCCCCCTCCCATTCAAAATCGCTCAGCGTCGTCGTCTTCGGGGCTTTCAGCACAGTCTGAACCGGCAGAAAATTTAAGGCCTTTGTTTTTCCCGGCCTTCCTTCAAGTCCTTCGGGGTCGTCTACAAATTCTCCCAGCATCTGGTATCCGCCGCAAATGCCTAAAATAGAGCCTTTTGATCGAACATAGGCTTCAAGGGGCGTTTTAAATTTTTGGATCAGCCATTCAAGATCCGCCCTTGTATTTTTTGATCCCGGAATGATGACGGCCTTGAATTTTTCCAGGTGATCCGGCCGGTCGATATAAACGACCTGGAGCCCCTTTATTTTTGACAGGGCGTGGAAATCGGTAAAATTGGCGATATGGGGCAGCCGGATGACAGCAATGGCCGGGATATCCGGGCCAAGGTCTTTGAAATTCCGGCAGTTTTCAATTTCAACAGAATCCTCGGCATCTATTTTAAAATGGGAATACCAGGGCAGAACGCCTAAAACTTTTTTTCGGGTTTGTTTTTCGATCCACTCCACCCCGTCTTTGAACAGAGCGATGTCTCCCCTGAACCGGTTGATGATAAAGCCTTTCACCATGTCCTGGTATTTCTGCGGAAGGCAGTTCAGGGTCCCGACGATCTGGGCAAAGACGCCTCCCCTGTGGATATCGGCCACCAGGATCACATCGGCTTTTGCATATTCGGCCATGGGAAAATTGACAATATCGCCGGGCATCAGGTTGACTTCGGCGCAGGACCCGGCCCCCTCAAGCACAATCCTGTCACAGGTCTGTTCAAGGCGATCAAAGGCTTGGCAGGCCTTTTGAAAATAAAAGGCTTTCTGCCTGTGGTAATCCATGGCTGAAAGGTTTCCGTGGACCTTTCCCGATAGGATGACCTGGGATTGCTTTTCCCCGGTGGGTTTTAGAAGAATGGGATTCATATCCACATGGGGAGGGATCCGTGCCGCTTCTGCCTGGACAATCTGGGCCCGGCCCATTTCAAGGCCTTCGGGGGTGATACCGGAATTGTTGGACATGTTCTGGGATTTGAAGGGTGCGATTTTAATTTCCCGATCGGCCAGGGACCGGCAAAAAGCCGCCGCCACAATGCTTTTTCCGACATCCGAGCCCGTCCCCAGTACGGCAATATTTTTCATTTTTCAATCCCCAGCCGGGCCGTAACCCCTTTTTTATAATAATGCTTGATTTCCATCATTTCCGTCACCAGATCCGCTTTCTCCATGATAGCTGCCGTAGCGCCCCGGCCGGTGATGACCAGCTCAACATGATCCGGCTTCAGTTCCATGAGATCCAGGATTTCTTTTTCCGACAGAATGCGGCACATGACGGCCACGTTGCCTTCTTCGGCAATGACCAGATCATGTTTGCCGGCCATCAGAATCTCACACAATTTCAGATATCCGGCCCTCCCGGCAGCCATTTCTTCCTCCGACGGGTTCCCCCTGACAAATTTACCCATACCGAATTGTTCGACGGTTATATTCTCAAACCTGGATAAGGCTTTGATCTCGGAATACTCACCGTTTTTAAGGAACTGGGCGATATACACCTTCAGCCCGGCGCCAGCGGCTCTCAGGGCAAGGCCCAGGCTTGCCGTGGTTTTTCCTTTTCCATTGCCGGTATAAACCTGAATATAGCCTTTCATATCAAAACCCCTTTCAATAAGTTCGAATCCTTTTATATCCCATATTTTTCCGAATACCCCCTGGGTGTAAACAGGAAATCCAGGTATTGGACCGAGGTGCTGGAACCGATAAAAATTACCGTCTGCATGTTTACCTCGGCCGATTCCAATTGAGCCAGGGGTGTAAAGGAAATGTTTTGATTTTCCCTCATGGCCCCCGTCACAACAGCCACGGGGGTTGCCCCGTCCCTGTATTCAAGAATGATCTCCTGGGCCCGCCTGAGCTGCCAGTCCCTTTTTTTGCTTTTCGGGTTGTAGATCACGATGACAAAGTCTGCCATGGCGGCGCAGGACAACCTTTTTTCAATGGTTTCCCAGGAAGTGAGCAGATCGCTCAGGGAAATGGCTGCAAAATCATGGGTCAAGGGCGCCCCGGCCAGGGCGGCTCCTGCTGCCAGGGCCGGTATTCCCGGGACAATCTCAATATAAAGAAGGGATTCTCCTGCAGCCTGATTTTCGGTGCTTTGATTTTTTCCACTCCCGGCCCTTGCAAGCCTTATTCCCCGGTTTTTGCAGATCTCAAAGACAAGGCCTGCCATGGCATAAATGCCGGGATCTCCTCCGGACACAAGGGCACAGGATTTTCCCGAAAAGGCTTTTTCGATGGCTTTTTCAACCCTTTCAACCTCTTTCATCATTCCGGTGGAAATGATTTCCTTGCCCTTGATGAGATCGGCGATCATGTCCATATAGGTGGTATACCCGGCCACGCAATCCGCGTCCCGGATGGCCTCAACGGCCCTTCCCGACATATGGGCCAAGCTTCCCGGCCCTGTTCCGATGATGTAAAGTGTCATTTTTCTATTGCCACCGCAATGGTGACATCCTTGTTCTTCTTTTTTGTAATAATCAGACGGCCATGGCCGGCCGACAGGATGGCCGATGCCTCGGAAACGCTTTTGACGCCCACATGTTTTTCTACCATGGGTGACGGTGTCTCAATGGAGGTTACGGAATTCAGAGCCTCCCGGGTATGAAAGTCCAGAGGCAGGTTCATTTTTTCGGCAAGGGACAAAAGCCCTGGTTCATTTTTTTTCAAATCGATACTGGCAAGCTGTTTGATACTGTGCATGGATAAATTGCCTTCCCTGAAAACAAGGGCAAGGAAATCATAGATGGCCTCAACCCCGGTTCCCCTGTTACAGCCGATTCCTACGCTTAATACACACGGTCTTAAAATCATGGTTTCACGTGAAACCGGTCCGGTTTCATGGGAACAGTAAATTTTTTCAAGGGATTGGTCATTGGGAGATCCTTTCACCAAGGATATACCGTGCAGTTCATTTTCGATCAGCCCCAAGGGGTCATGGATATCAACGGGCTTTCCCATGAGGAAGGCCATATTGATGCGTTTGATATTCCGGGGGGTTTCAATATACAGGTTTTTTTCTTTTGCGATGACGTCGATGGCAGGCAGGCCGTTGGTGTCCGTTGCCGTGGTAATGACGGGCCGCGCATGGAGGATCCCGGCAATTTTATGCGTAAGGGCATTGGCTCCGCCGATATGACCGGAAATAAGGCTGACAACATGGGTTCCGTTATCATCCACAACCACCACGGCCGGATCAGTCATTTTTGATTTTAGGAGCGGTGCGATGAGCCTTACGGCAATGCCGGTGGAGAAAATAAAGACATGGCCGGGATAGCGATTAAATTGTTTTTTGATTTCAAGACCCAGCGTGTCAAACCCGAATATATTGCTTTCAGAAGCAACTCCTTGGCTTACCGTATTGGATATAAACAAGGCGGAGCCCGGCACACTATTTTTAATCCTGAGGCCCAGGGTCCTCCCCTTAGGCGTGATGACCCAGACGGAGAGCCTGTCCGGCCCGGCGTTATTTTGCCGTCCGATATCCATGGGAAAATCCGGAATCGTATAATTTTGATGATAGGATATGGCTAGGATCTAAGCTTGCTTCCACGGACTTACCCGCAATAATAAGGGCGTGCCGCGTAATCCGGTTTTCTTCGCAGGTTTTTACAAGCCTGTCTATCCGGGTATAAATGATTTTTTCATCAGGATGGCTGACCTTAAAGGCCACGGCACAGATGCCGTCTTTCCCGTAATGGGTTTCCAGAATACTCTGAACCCGCTGGATCTGGCCCAGGCTCAGGTAAATGGCCAGAGCGGACCGGTGAGCCGCCAGTTTGTCAAGATCTTCGGCATCCGGGACCGGGGTCCGGCCTGAAATCCGTGTCAGAATCAGGGTCTGGGTTTCTTCCGGAAGGGTATATTCCATCCGCATTCTTGCCGATGCGGCAAAGGCTGCCGTGACCCCGGGGATGACCTCATAGGGGATATTCAATGCCTGAAGCTCCCGCATCTGCTCAAAGATGGCGCCATACAAAGCCGGATCTCCGGTATGAAGACGAACCACCTTTTTCCCCTTGGAAAATGATAGTTGGATAGTGTTGACGATCCCGGCTAAATCCATGTCTTCACTGGAAAGGACCTGCGTTTTCTCCCCTTTCCAGCACAACACCGCCTCAGGAACAAGGGAGCCCGCGTAAATGATGAGGTCCGCCGATCCCAGGGCCTTCATGGCCTTAACCGTTATGAGTTCAGGATCTCCGGGGCCTGCGCCGGCAAAAATGACCTTGTTTGCATCTTCCATGGATGAATTCCCTTTATCCTTGTTTAGCGCCTGAGATGATCCAGACCGGGTTTGACGCTTCCAGCCGATCTCCATAGGGCATGGCCTTTGACCTAGACACCTGGATCTGAACCACCTCGGTTGAAAATCCGTGTTTTCCAAGACAGGCCAAGGTTGTTGCAATGGTTTGCAAAAGAACCGTATTGACGACGATCCTGCCAGCCGGCGCCAGTTTTTCACAGCAGGTTTCCAGGATCTTGGTCATGTTTTTACCACCACCGCCGATAAAGATCCTGTCCGGAGTTTTGAGGTCTTCCATCCCGTCCGGAAATTCGGCATTTACCACTTTCACGTTGGAGCAGTTAAAATTTTTGATATTATGAACCATATCCGAAATCCGGCCCGGATGTTTTTCAACAGCATAGACAAGGCCCCAGGGGATCAGAAAGGATGCCTCGATCCCGACGGACCCGGAGCCTGATCCGATATCCCACAATACATGATCTTTTTTGACGAGTTTCAATTTAGAAAGCGTGACGCACCGTATTTCAGATTTGGTGATGAGGCCCTTTGAATGCTTGAACAGGGCATCTTTCATGCCGATATATGTTTCCCGTGAAACAGGAGGGTTTCGCAGGCCCCGTTTTAAAAGAATGACGATATTGGGGTCTTGAAAGGTCTGCTGTCGAGCAAGATCCATATTGTCAAACCATGAAATTTTTTCTCGATCACCGGCGCCCAGATTTTCCAGGACGCAGACTCTGAAATCATAGATCCCTTCCTTGATAAACATTTCCGCAATAATCCCCGGATTCATTTCAGGAGAGGTCAGGAAGGCAATTTTATTTTCATTGGAAAGTCTGGAAAAGGAAATGGTTTCACTCTCTTTTTTACCGTGGAGGCTTATTACTGCGGCATCCTGCCAGGGCTCTTTAATGGCTGCAAAGGCGGCAGACACAGAAGATATATTGGAGTGGATATTCAATTGGGCCTTGTCAAAATAGCGAAGCAGGGTGGACCCGATCCCATAAAAAAGAGGGTCGCCCGAGGCCAGGACAACAATTTTACTTTGGCCTATTTTTTCCCGGATGGCCTCAACGACTTTGGCTATCGGGCCTTTGATCAGAATTTTCTGCTTGCCGAGATCATCAAACCATTTAAGATGACGGTCTCCGCCGACAAGAACATCACAGGCCCGGATCAGGTCAAGGTGTTTTTGGGTCAGATCCCCCTTCCCAAGACCGGTTCCGATAATATCTATTGCATTCATATCAGGCATTCAAAGAATCTTTCATTTTGAGGCGAGGATCAAGGTCCAGTAGTCCGGCTCCCTGTTTTCAAGATCTCCGACATCCTGGATAATCTCTTCCTTGTCACGGCCGCATTTTGTTACAGCCACGCTTTTTTTATAAAGGCCTGTGTCCTTTAAGGCCTGGTTGATATCCTTGATATTTTTATAGGCCTTTACAATGGCCACATTTTCCACGCCGTCCACATTTCTGATCCGGTCCCCGCCGAAGGCACCGGAAGTTAGCAGCAGAGATTCTTCGCCTTCCACCAGTATCCGGTTTAACCGCGCGGAGGCGGCATGAAAGGAGGTGATTCCGGGAATGGTTTCGATCTCCGCCTCGGGCATGACACAGTTCATTTTCTTGAGGATATACCCAAAGGTGGAATAGGTCGTGGGGTCTCCCAGGGTCAGGAATACGGCATTCAGGCCTTGTTTCAAACTGTCGGCAATGATCTGCGCATTTTCAATCCAGGCCGCTTCAACAGTCCGGACATCTTTGGTCATGGGAAAGGAGAGAATGTTAACGGGGACATCGGGGGAAATATAGGGGGCTGCGATTTCAACGGCAAGGCTGTAAGCATTCTTGGATGAGGCCGCTGTAAAAATCACGTCAGCGGTTTTGATGACCCGGACCGCCTTCATGGTTAAGAGCTCTGGGTCGCCGGGGCCGACACCCACCCCGAAAAGTTTTCCGGTTTTATTCATTCCATTTCCTTATTCAAATTTTTTTCAGTGAAAATATCGGGATAAAGGATTCTTCCAACGGTGACCATGCCTTGATAAAGCCTTGGAACCGGGCGGGAAATGATATTTTCATCGATCAGATAGATCTGGTTATTTTTTATGGCCTTAATGATATTAAAGCCGGGTTCGTTTTTAATCGTTTCAATGCTTACGGAATTCATGATGCCTTGCTGCGACAAGAACACATCAATTTCCAAGGCTTTTGAAAGCAACTGCTCCTTACCATATATGGCAATATTGGTATCCCTTGATGCAACGGCATCCGAGGCGATATTGATGCCGCCGGCGGTTTCAAGAACAAAGATGGGCATGGCCCCCTTGGTAAAGGTTTTCATCTTGGTATGGATGGCTTCAAAATAGACCTTTTTCTTAGAATGAAGATTCTGGGTCAAAGACCGGATATGATCTGTTTTATCTTTGAATTCCCGGATCATTCGTTCTGCGGATTCGCTCTTGCCTGTCAAAAGGCCCAGCTTTCGCCAGTAACCAAACATCTCATCAACATTCGAGGGTTGGAGAGAAACAACCGTGATGCCGGATTTCTCAAGACGCTGAATCAATGCCGGGTAGCCGTTGTCGATCATGGGCCGGATGAGAACCAGGTCCGGTGCAAAGGCCAGAAATTTTTCAGGGTCATCATGGTAGGAAAATTTTTGTTTTTCGGCAACCTTTGGAGGAAAGGCGTCGTTTATGGAAATGCCTAAAATCTGTTCGTCAAGGCCGAGATAATAGAGGTTTTCCGTGTGGGCCCCATATAAGGAGATAATGCGCTGAAACGGTTTATCAAAAACGATTTGGCGTTGGCCGTGATCCGTAAGCGTCATGGCCGGACAGACTCCGGAAAAAATGGAAAGAATGAGGAAGCCCACACCTGCTATGAGATTAGTGAATCGGATAATACACCTGCTTGGCTTGAACATGTTGGCTATACTCTACAATGGAATTCACCTCAAAAACCTCTTTTATGGTTTCTTCCGTCAAAACCGCTGCTGAATTTCCAAAGGCCTTAATTTTTCCGTTTTTCAAAACAATAATGTCGTCGGACCAGGTGGAGGCCAGGTTCAAATCGTGGAATACAGATATCACCAACTTGTTTTTCTCTTTAACGGAATTCTTGACCAAATGAAGCATATCCAGGGTATGGTGGATATCCATATTGGAAAAGGCCTCGTCCAGAAGAAGAATGGGCGTGTCCTGGCACAAGGCCCTGGCAAACACACACCGTTGTCTTTCCCCTCCCGATAGCTCGTTGATTTTTCGATCCTGCAGATGACGCATGCCGCAGGACTCCATAACGGTTTCGGCCCTGTTAAGATCCGTGGCCGAAGGAGGAGAAAATCTTGGGATAAAGGGATGACGGCCCATCAAAACGATATCTCTTACAGAGAAGGGAAAATTGACGATATGGTCCTGGGAAACGACGGAAATAAGCCTTGCCAAAGCTTTTTTTGAAAATGAAAATACCGGGGTCCCATCGATTTTGATGGTACCGGACAGGGGTTTCAAAAAACCGGAAATCAAATCCAGAAGCGTTGTTTTGCCGCTTCCATTGGGGCCGATAACTGAATAAAAAGCGCCGGCTGTGAAAGCCCCCTTGAAATCCTTAATAATCATGCCGGCAGGGTTGAAATCGGCATCATAGGAAAAGGATATATTATTGAGGGAAATTTTCATAGCACTCTATTTAAACCGGTTCTTTTTAAATATCCAGCAAAAAACAGGGCCTCCGGTCAAGGCGGTCAGAACCCCGATGGGGATTTCATGGGGAAGAACCGCCCGGGTGATGGTGTCGGCAAAGAGAAGGAGGAAGGCTCCGGACAACATGGACAGGGGAATCAGTTTTCGATTGTCAGGGCCGGTGATAAGCCTGACCATATGGGGCACCAGAAGGCCGACAAAACCGATAATTCCTGAAATCGACACGCAGACGGCAGCCAGCAGGGAACCTGAAAGGAGCAGAATAAAGGTGACTTTTTGTAAATCCACCCCCAGACTTGCAGCAGATTTAGGCCCCAGAGAAATGAGGTTGAGGTCCCTGGCAAAATACATGGAGATAAAAAAGCCGATCCCAAGGAAGGCCGTGATAACCGACACATTGGACCAGGTCTTGGAAGCAAAGCTTCCCATGAGCCAGAAGATAATGACGGACACCTGTTCATTGGCAATAAATTTTAAGAAACTGATCCCGGCGGAAAGAATGGCGGCCACAATCACCCCGGATAAAATCAGATTGTTGGAGGAAAGCCCGGCCATGGGATTTTTTGCCGAATAGGACAGGAAAACGACCATAAAAAGGGTGAGGCAGGCTCCGGCAAAGGCGAACAGGGGCACTGAAACAAAGGCGCTGCCCAGGTTCAGCAAGATGGCAATGCTGGCGCCAAAGGCAGCTCCGGCGGAAACACCCAGGGTATAGGGGTCGGCCAGGGGGTTCAGCAATATGCCCTGAAACAAGACACCGGAAAGGGCCAGGGCAGCACCGACACCGGCACAGGACAATATCCTCGGCAGCCGGACATCCATGATAACGGCCAGATGGGTTTCGTTAATTGCTTGAAGGTCATGAATAGGGAAGGCCGCCTTTGTGATGAGAATATGAAAAATATCCGTCAGGGGAATCCGGATATACCCCATGGAAAGGGAAAGTAAGATCATTGAAACAAGGAAGAGGGAGAACAGGACCACCAGAAACCCTGTTCTCCCCTTTAATATGGCACCCGGTATACTCAAATTGCTGCCATAATCTACAGGCTTGCGCCTGAAGCTCTTGCCACATCCCCCAGGGAGAAATGAGATGCGGCCTTATGATGTGATCCATGGCCCCTGGGAATTATTTCATCCCGAAGCCCGGTTTTTATCGAGCGGGTATGAAAGGGACCGGTTTCATGGCAGGGATATGAGCCTTTGTGATGTTTCATGTGAAACAAATCAAAAGGGCGGGATTCTGAAAGCAAGCCCGGATAGAGACCCCATGGGGTAAAACCAAATTTTTTCATAACACTCCTCGGTTATAAGGTTACCAACGCGAGCCCGGGCATCAATAAAAATCCCATATCAGAACCAGTCTGATATGGGAACCGTTTTTATCCGCATTTTATTGATCCGTCCCTTGTCCTCGCAAGCAACATGACCAAACACTCAGGCAGGTTTTCTGGCTTCCGGATCATTTTACGGGTCACACCTTCCCGTTTATCAACTTATCAACAGTGGCATCTGTGACCTTCATCCCCGGTTACAGCGGCGGGTCCGTTCCTGATTCTCACAGGATTCCCTTTTATCTGCGCCTGCAGCACCTGAATTATCAAGCTAAAATAGAAGGTTATCCTTAAGCTGTCAAGAAAAACTTTCACTCCCCCTGCAAGCCTGTTGCATTATTATGGATTCGCCTGTATCTTAAAGCCTTAATGTTAACATCAGTGAAGGTTCCATGAAATTTGAAACATACCATATCTCATCAGATATAAAGAAAAATTTATCCGGACTCGGGTTTAAGCGCCCCACCGATATCCAGTTTAAGGCCATTCCGTCCATCCTGAAAGGAGAGGACGTCCTTGCCGTTGCCCAGACCGGGACAGGGAAGACAGCCGCCTTTGCCATCCCAGTCATTGACAGAATTCACAGGATGAAAACCTCCAAAAAGTCATTCGGTATAAAATGCATTATCATGGTGCCCACAAGGGAGTTGGCGGTCCAGATCGGCGGGGTGCTGAATGAGCTTTCAAGACACACAAAAGTAAAGGCTTTTGCTGTTTTCGGCGGCGTCGAGCAGGACCGGCAGATAGAAAAACTGGCCGACGGTATTGATATCCTGGTGGCCACACCGGGCCGGATGTTTGAC
Organism: uncultured Desulfobacula sp.; assembly: GCA_964484555.1. Taxonomy (GTDB): domain Bacteria; phylum Desulfobacterota; class Desulfobacteria; order Desulfobacterales; family Desulfobacteraceae; genus Desulfobacula. The sequence goes on along the minus strand of CAZAHK010000011.1, from coordinate 14,034 downwards.
CTGATCAGCCAGGGCGCCATCCGCATTCATCAAGTGGATACCCTTGTTCTTGATGAGGCCGACCGGATGCTGGACCCGGGATTCATCAAGGATATTCAAGCCGTCAAGAAAATGCTGGTCCAAAAACATCAGACGCTTTTCTTTTCGGCAACCATCAACAAAGAAATCAAAAAACTGGCTTTTTCCCAGGTTAAAACCTCGGCCATCAGAATCCAGATTTCTCCGGAAGATCCGGTTTCAAAGAATGTGACCCATTTTATCATGTTTGTGGAAATGGATGACAAACGGTTTTTTTTAAGGCGGTTCATCACCGACCACCCTGAGGCCAAGATCATTGTTTTTGTAAGAACCCGGGTCAGGGCCGAACGGGTTGCCAAGGCCCTTGACCGGGGAGGAATCCTGTCGGTCACCCTCCATGGGGAAAAGGACCAGAAGGACAGAACCCTTGCCATGGAAGGGTTTAAAGAGGGATTGACCCGCATTCTCATAGCCACGGATATCAGTGCCCGGGGAATTGATATCCCGGATGTCAATTATGTCATTAATTATGATCTCCCGGATAAGGATGAAAATTATGTTCACCGGGTGGGAAGGACCGGCCGGGGTGTGAAAAAGGGGATCGCCCTTTCCTTTTGCAGCACCGAAGAAAAAAACCGGTTTGAATCCATTCAAACCTTTTTGAATAAAAAGATCGAGGTTATTCCGGTCGGTAAAAAAGACTATGATTATACAGTGTCCTTATCCAACAAAGAAGCGAGCATCCAGGAGATGATCCGGGAGCAGGAAGAATGGGAAACGGGCAGAAAGAAAAAATCAAAGAAAAAATAAAGCCCGTCAAAACGGGCTCATTCTTTGATGATGATGATATCCCTTGTAAATTGATTTAATACCTCTGTTTCACCCTGATGATTGATGACCACGATATCTTCCACCCGCATGCCCACCCGGCCCGGAATGCAGATGCCGGGTTCAATGCTGAAGGCCATGCCCCGTTCAAGGCATCTTTCATTGTTCCCGCTGATATAGGGGGCCTCATGGACATCAAAGCCTATACCGTGGCCTGTCCGGTTCAGAAAATAGGCTCCCATCCCGTGTTTTTCAATCCAATCCCGCGCAGCCTTGTCCACATCACAGCAGCGGACCCCTTCTTTTGCTGTTTTTACCGCCGCTGCCTGGGCCTCCCCGGCAAGGGTATAGATTTGTTTTTCTTCTTCTGAAATACCGCCGATAAAAAAGGTTCTGGAAGTATCGGAACAAAAGCCCTGGTAACGGCATCCGAAATCCAGAAGCAGAACATCTTTTTGGGCGATAACGCCGGAATCTTCCCGGTAATGGGGCCTGGAATTATTGGCCCCGCAGGCCACAATGGGTGAAAAGGAAAGGCCGTCGGCCCCTTTTGTCATAAACAGGTCCCCAATTTTGACCTTGATGTCCTTTTCCGTCATGCCGGGTCTGATAAACCGGGTCAGATCCTCCATGACGCCGTCGGCCATACGGGCTGCCGTTCTCATCTTGTCAAGATCCTGTTCCGTCTTGATGATGCGAAGCTCTTCCAGAAGAGGCACGCCATTTACAAATTCACAGGAAAAAAGAAGCGTCATGTCAATGAGATCGACGGCCCGGATCGTTTCCCCAAGGGCCATCCGTTTGTGGGTCAGGCCAAAGTCGGTGACGGCTTTTTTAAGGGTTTCATGAAAGCCCCGGCCGTCATTCCAGACATAAAAGGGGGCCTCCTCCGGAAACCACCGCCTCATGTCTTCGGCATAAATCAGATTGCAGATGTAGAAATATCGTCTATCGCAGGTAATGAAAAGGGCCTGAAACCGCTCACACCCGACCGGATTAAAACCGGTCATGAATTCAAGGGTGTTGGACGGGCCGACGACGACGGCATCAAGATGGTGATGGCTCATCAGCCCAAACAGTTTATCCATTTTTGAAAGGTCAAACATAAATACCCCCTTGATTATAATGTGCCCATTTTACATAAGGGTTTGCCTGATAACCGATATCGAATCCAGTCTGCCAGGGGTTCTGCCCCCAGGGCGTCATAAAACCCAATGGCCGGGGTGTTCCAGTTCAATACAGACCATTCCACCCTGCCGCAGTCCTTTGTCAGGGCCAGGCTGCAGAGATATTTCAGAATTTTTTTACCTGTCCCATTATTTCTGAATTCCGGAAGGATATAAAGGTCTTCGATATAAAGCCCGTTTTTTCCCTGCCAGGTGGAATAATTAAAAAAATAAACGGCAAAGCCTATGGGGCGTTTATTTTTTTCACAGATGACGGCATGGCAGGTGGAATCCTCGGAAAACATGGTTTTCACAATCTGTGTGCGGTCGGCATCAACCTCGTGGCCGGCTTTTTCTTCCGATGCAAGCTTCCGGACAAAGGAAAGGATGGTTTCTGCATCACAGGCCTCGGCCCTTCGGATGGTGAATGGGTTCACAGGACCATCCTTGACGGCATGATTTCTTCTTTCAGCAAGCAGCAGGCGATCCTGTGCTCAGGCCTTCCGTCTGAATCATAGGCCAGGTTTTGGGGTTGGAGGAGTTTGTTCATGACACAGCCTTCCGGGATGTTGAGTGCAAACAGGTCTTTTTCATTGAGTCTTGGCATGGTAACCAGCATGTCCTGACGGATTTCATAGGAATGAAGGGGGAAATCTTCGCAGATGGGGCATTGGTAGACCCGGCCGTTGGGAAAGACAAAAAAATTGTCAGCCACGTTGCCGGCACATTCAAAAATTTCATCCGGGTCGAGAAACACCTTGGGATAGGTTACGATAATGCCCTGGCCTGCAATTTTATCGGCCGTTTCCGGAATGGTGCCCAGCCAGTCTTTCCTGGATACCTGGAGGGGATGTTCCGCCTTTGATGAGGCCCCCCGGATACCGATGACCTGGATGAAAAAGCGTTTGATGCCGAGATTCCGGACAAGCTCGGGCATCCGTTTAAGCTCATGGAGGTTCCGCTCCGACACCGTATAGATCATGGAGCAGGAAAAGCCCTTGCTCACGGCCTTTTCTATCCCTTCCAGGACCTTGTCATAGCTTCCTTTTCCCCTGACGGCATCATTGATTCCGGGGGTTGCCCCGTCCAGGGAAAAGGACAGATAATCAATGTCGTCGTTGGAAATCCGATCCAGGATATCATGGAAGAGATAGCCGTTGGTATCAATGGTAATGGATTTAAAACCAAGTCTCTTGGACGCTTTAACGGCCAATGCAAGGTCCGGATGAAGGGTGGGTTCCCCGCCCAGAAAAATGAGATTGGTCGAGGAGGCCTTAGCGGAAAAAAGACGCAGCCAGGCTTCGATTGTCCTGATATCAAGGGAATGGGTCCCGTGCTGGTCTTTATTGATATAACAGTGGGTGCAGGAAAGATTGCATCGGGTCAGGATATGGAAAAAGAGATTGGAGGAATCCCTGGAAAATGCAACGGTTTGCTTTTGCATGCTATCCCATGCATTGCTTAGTAAATTTCGGATCAAAGGGAACCGGGTATTGGCCGTCAAAACAGGCTTTGCAGAAATTCCGGTCCGGATTTTCCACTCCCGTGGCCTCCAGCATGCCTTCGATGGACAGATAGCTCAGGGAATCCAGCCCCAGATAATCCCGGAGTTCTTCAACGGTTTTCTGGGCCGCAATGAGTTCGCCCTTGCTGGAGAAATCGATACCATAATAACAGGGGAATCTATGAGGCGGGCAGGAGACCCTCATGTGAACTTTCTTAACGCCGAGTTCCCGCAAGGCTTTGACCCTTGTTTTGGCTGTGGTGCCGCGAATAATGGAATCTTCAACAATGATAATGTCTTTGCCCTTAATGAGTTCCCTTACCGGGTTGAGTTTCACCCGCACGGTAAAATCCCGCATGGACTGGGTGGGCTGGATAAAGCTTCTGCCCACATAATGGTTCCGGATCATTCCCATCTCAAAGGGGATGCCGGATTCACCGGCATAGCCGATGGCGGCATAATTACCGGAATCCGGAAAGGGCATGACAAGATCGGCTTCCACATGGGATTCCTGGGCCAGTCGTTTGCCGTGTGCCTTTCTCATTTGATAGACATTGAGGCCGTCAATGGTGGAGTCGGGCCTGGCAAAATAAATATATTCGAATATACACAAGGTCTTGTGTTTGGCCGACTTGGGGTGCCAGATGCTTTTGATACCGTCCTCATTGATGATGACGATTTCCCCGGGTTCAAGCTCACGGATATATTCAGCCTGGATAAGATCAAAGGCGCAGGTTTCCGAGGCCAGGACATAATGGCCGTTGAGTTTGCCCAAGGCCAGGGGCCTGAACCCGTTGGGGTCCTTCATGCCGATGATTTCACCCTTGCAGGTCAGAAGGATGATGGAATAGGCGCCCTCAATTTTTGAGACCGCCTTTAAAACCGCATTCTCAATATCTCCCTTAATCAGGTTCTTAATAAACAGATGAAGAAAGACCTCCGAATCCATGGTAGTCTGGAATATGGACCCCTGCTCTTCCAGTTCTGCTTTAATCGTATGGGCATTGACCAGATTTCCGTTGTGGGCGACGGCATAGGATCTGTGCCGGTGATTCACGACAAAGGGCTGGGCATTGGTTAAAACTGAATCCCCGGTGGTCGAATACCGGACATGACCGACGGCAGACCCCCCTTCGATTCTCTCCAGGTCCGCCATGTCAAAGACTTCCGGAACAAGCCCCATGCCCTTATGGGAATAGATGGCATCGTTTATCCCCCGGTTGACGGAAATGCCGGCGCTCTCCTGTCCCCGGTGCTGGAGAGCATAAAGACCGAAATAGGTTATTTTTGCAGCTTCAGGATGTTTGTACAATCCGAAGATACCGCATTCATCCTTTGGCCGTTCTCCGGCCGTAAACAGATCATGCATGGTTGTTTTCCCGGTGATATTCCTGAATGGTCCTTACGGACAGGGTTTCTTTTTTAAGGGCTTCAATGGCGCTACAAATGGCCCTTGCCCCATCGGTGGTGGTGGCATAAGGAATTTTGTATTTGATGGCGGCTCTCCGGATTTCATAGCCGTCCCGCTGGGTCTGGCTGGACGCCCCGGTGTTCAGGATGAGTTGGATTTCATTGTTGGTCACGGCATCCACCACATGGGGCCGTCCGGCAGATACTTTTTTAACAATTTTTGTGGGGATATCATTTTCTTCCAGGAATTGGGCTGTTCCCCGGGTGGCCATGATGATAAATCCCATGCCGTGAAATTTGCGGACAATGGGAAGGGCCTTATCCTTGTCCTTATCCTGGACGCTGATAAAGACCGTGCCCTGGGTGGGAAGTTTCTGGCCGGCGGCAAGCTGGGATTTGGCTACGGCAGCACCGAGATCCTTGTCAATGCCCATGACCTCGCCTGTGGATTTCATTTCAGGGCCCAGAACGGGATCTACGTTTTCAAACCGGTCAAAGGGCATGACCGCTTCCTTGACACAATAATAGGGCGGAATGATTTCTTTGGTAAAACCCAGTTCATCCAGGGTTTTTCCCAGCATGACCTTGGTGGCCAGCTTGGCCAGGGGAACGCCGATGGCCTTGGAAACAAAGGGGATGGTCCGGGAAGCCCGGGGGTTGACCTCAATGATATACACCCGGCCATTCATGATGCCGAACTGGATATTCATTAAGCCCCGTACATTCAATTCTTTTGCAATGGCCCGGGCCGCTTCGGCCATTTCATCAATATGGGCCTGGCAAATGGAATAGGGAGGAAGAACGCAGGCCGAATCCCCGGAATGGATGCCCGCCTCTTCGATATGCTCCATCATGCCTCCGATGACGGTCCTTTCCCCGTCGGAAATGACATCCACATCCAGCTCAAAGGCTTCTTCAAGGAATTTGTCAATGAGAACGGGTTTGTCCGGCGAGGCCTGGACCGCCAGTTCAAAAAATTCTTCCAGATCCTTTTCATCATAGACGATTTTCATGGCCCGGCCGCCCAGGACAAAGGAGGGACGGACCATGACCGGATATCCGATCTCCCTGGCCACCTTGACGGCATCGTCCAGACTCAGGGCGATGCCGTTTTCCGGCTGGCGAAGGCCCAGCTTTTTGAGCATTTCCTGGAAAAGATCCCGGTCTTCGGCCCGGTCAATGCTGTCCGGGCTGGTGCCGATAATGGGAACCCCGGCCTTCTGAAGATCTGAAGCCAGGTTCAAAGGCGTCTGCCCGCCGAACTGGACAATGACGCCAAAGGGTTTTTCCTTTTCAACGATGTGGAGCACATCTTCCCGGGTCAGGGGCTCAAAATAAAGCTTGTCCGAGGTATCATAATCCGTGGACACGGTTTCAGGGTTGGAATTGACCATGATGGATTCCACCCCCTCTTCCCGCAAGGCAAAGGAGGCATGGACGCAGCAGTAGTCAAATTCGATACCCTGGCCGATGCGGTTGGGGCCGCCGCCCAGGATGATGACCTTTTTTTTGTCCGACACCCTGGCCTCGCACTCGGTTTCATAGGTGGAATAATAATAGGGTGTGGCGGCCCGGAATTCAGCCGCACAGGTATCCACCAGCTTGTAAACCGGGACAATGCCCAGGGACTTCCGGTCCTCTTCGATTTTTCTGTCGGTCAAACCGGTGAGAAAGGCCAGTTGTTTGTCCGAGAACCCGTATTTTTTTGCCTTTTCAAACAGATCCCGGGGAAGAGATTTACCGGCCAGCTTGATCTGTTTTTCAAGATCAACGATCTGTTTCATCTGGTTCAAAAACCAGGGATCAATGTGGGTTAATTCATGGATCATGGTTACGGGCATGCCGTTTTCAAGGGCATATTTGATATAGAACAGGCGCTGGGAATTGGGGGTTGAGAGTTTATATTCCAGTTCGTTTCCGGCCATACTGCCGGGAAGCGGGTCCTTGCCGTCCCCGCCAAAGCCTGCCCTGCCGATTTCAAGGGACCGGAGCCCCTTTTGAAAGGCTTCTTTAAAGGTCCGGCCGATGGACATGGTTTCCCCCACGGATTTCATGGCCGTGGTCAGAATGTCTTCTGCTTCCGGGAATTTTTCAAAAGTCCACCTAGGGATCTTGACCACGCAATAATCAATGGAAGGCTCAAAGCAGGCCATGGTTTCGCCGGTGATATCATTGGGGATCTCATCCAGAGTATAGCCCACGGCCAGTTTGGCCGCAATCTTGGCAATGGGAAAGCCCGTGGCCTTGGAGGCCAGGGCCGAGCTTCTTGAAACACGGGGGTTCATCTCCACCACAATGATATCCCCGTTTTCCGGATTAACGGCAAACTGGACATTGGAACCGCCCGTATCCACCCCGATTTCCCTCATGATGGCAATGGAGGCGTCCCGAAGGTTCTGGTATTCCTTGTCCGAAAGGGTCTGGATCGGCGCCACGGTGATGGAATCTCCGGTGTGAACCCCCATGGCGTCCACATTTTCAATGGAACAGATGATGACCACATTGTCGGCATGATCCCGCATGACTTCCAGTTCATATTCTTTCCAGCCGATGACGGATTCCTCCAGCATGACTTGGTGGATGAGGCTGGCGTCAATGCCTGCCTTTGAAATCCGGTTCAGTTCCTCCATATTATAGGCCACCCCGCCGCCGGTTCCGCCCAGTGTAAAGGCAGGCCTGACAATAATGGGGAAGCCGATCCGCTTTGAAACCGCTTCCACTTCCTGCATATTGACGGCAAACCCGCTTTTGGGAATCCTCAGACCGATCCGGTTCATGGCATCCCGGAACAGTTCCCGGTCTTCGGCCTTTTTGATGGCCTCTTCGGAAGCACCGATCATTTCCACATTATATTTTTTTAGGATGCCGGTCCTGGCCACTTCAATGGCCGTGTTCAGTGCGGTCTGCCCGCCCAGGGTGGGCAGAAGGGCATCGGGTCTTTCCTTTTCAATGACCTTGATCACGGTTTCCGGGGTCACGGGTTCAATATAGATCCTGTCCGCGGTTTCCGGGTCTGTCATGATGGTGGCGGGGTTGGAATTGATGAGAATGACCTCAAATCCTTCCTCTTTCAGGGCTTTACAGGCCTGGGTGCCCGAATAATCGAATTCACAGGCCTGGCTGATGATAATGGGCCCTGCACCAATAATCAGGATTTTTTTTATGTCTTCACGCTTTGGCATCTTTAATCACTTTTGCAAACTGGTTAAAAAGATAGGCTGAATCATGGGGACCGGGAGAGGCTTCGGGATGATACTGCACGGCAAAGGCCCGGATGGCGTCGCTTTTAAGGCCTTCCAGGGAATCTTCGTTCAGATTGATATGGGTGATGGCGGACTGATCCCGGCCAAAGGTCTTCATATCCACGGCAAAGCCGTGGTTCTGGGAAGTAATTTCCACCCTTCCCGTGGACAGGTTTTTAACCGGTTGGTTGGCGCCCCTGTGCCCGAATTTGATTTTCATGGTTTTTCCGCCCATGGCAATGCCCAGAAGCTGCATACCCAGGCAGATCCCGAAAACGGGAACCGTCCCCAGGAGCTGCCGGATGGTGTCAACGGCATAGGTCAGGGGTTCGGGGTCCCCCGGCCCGTTGGAAAGGAAGATACCTTCGGGTTTCAGGTCCTGAATGGTTTTTGCATCGGTCCTTGCCGGAACCGTCAGGACTTCGCACCCTGCCCGCTCCAGGCTTCGGATAATATTATATTTAATGCCGAAATCCAGGGCCACCACAGAATGCTTCTTGCCTCTGTGATGCCAGATCAGCGGGTCATTCAGCTTTGCCGAATCAATATAATCGGGCTGGTTATATTTCCAGAAATAAGGTTTTTTAGTGGTCACTTTTCCCACAAGATCGCTCCCCAGCATGGAAGGGATCTGCCCTGCCCTTTGGACCAGAGAATCGGGAGCCAGGTCCGAGGTGGAAATCATGGCCCTCATGGCTCCGGATTTCCGGATATGCCGGGTCAGAGCCCGGGTATCCAGGTCTTCGATGCCCAGGACATGGGCTTTGATGAGGTAATCGGCAAGGGTTCCCCGTGATCTGTAATTGCTGGGGAAATCCTGGTATTCCTTAACGATAAAGGCGGCCACCTGGACCCTGTCCGACTCGACGTCTTCAGGGCAGACCCCGTAATTACCGATCAAAGGATAGGTCATGGTGACCATCTGGCCGTAATAGGAGGGGTCGGTCAGAATTTCCTGATAACCGGTCATGCTGGTATTGAACACGATTTCTCCCTTTGCCTCACCGGGTCCTGTGAAACTTCTACAAGGGAAAACCCTGCCGTCTTCGAGGGCTAATAATGCTTTCATAACAATTCACACCTGTTTGCCGTTCTATTGATGTTCACGCTACAAGGTCTCCCCGATTCACTGGAAACCGATAATCTTCTTCCTTGCAAATCGGACCTATTTAGATAACAAACCCGGAGGATTTTGGCAAGCGACTTCTTACCCATGGAAATTATGGAGGGAGATCCATTTTCGTCTATTCCTTGATAAAAATTCAATCCGATATTATGGTGGAATTTTAAAATTTTAATTCCAGGCGGAAAAGTGGATCATACCGACATAGAGTTTATCTTCCCGAATATTGGCAAACCCCTTGTAACCTCAATCCGGAACCGGCTTGACGCCATAATCGAAAGCGTTAAACAGCAGGGCCTTGAGATGGATTTTCCTCAGGCTTTGACCTCGGATTTGATCAAGGCTGTTTTTTTCAGCGAGTATATTGCCTCCCGACTGAGCCGGAACCCTGATATCCTGAAAGCGTTCATAGCGTCACGGGACCTGGAAACCTCCTATTCCGAACAGACCTACGCCCTGAGGCTTGAAAAATTAATTTCAAAGGACATGGATACGGCAAGGGTCAGGGAAATCCTGCTTCAGGCCAAGATCTATGAAACCATCCGGATCGCATGGCGGGACCTGACCGGAAAAGCCCCGCTTGAAGAAACCCTCCGGGACCTTTCCGGCCTTGCCGATGCCGTTGTCTCCAGGGCCATGGACAGTATTTATGACGCCCTTTGCAGCCGCTACGGCCAGCCTGCGGACCTTGAGGGGAATGTCCAGAAGCTTATTGTTCTGGCCATGGGCAAACTGGGGGCCGGTGAATTGAATTTTTCCTCGGACCTAGACCTTATCTTTGTCTATCCCAGGGAAGGGTATACCACCGGCAAGGACAGGATTTCCAACGAGGAATTCTTTGTTAAAGCCTGCCGCCTGTTTTTAAAATTTTTTTCCTCGGGGTCCCATGAAAATACTCTTTACCGGATTGACACCCGGTTGAGGCCCTTTGGCGACGGCGGCCCCCTGGTCATGAGCAGCCTTTCCTTTGAAGAATATTACCAGGCCCAGGGCAGGGAATGGGAAAGGTATGCCATGATCAAGGCAAGGCCGGTGGCGGGCGATATCGAGACCGGGCTCAGGCTTTTAAAAAATTTGAACGCCTTTATCTACCGGCGGTATTTTGATTATGGCTCCTTTGATTCCTTCCGGGATATGAAAAACAGGATCATGCTGCAGGTCACCCATAAAAAATTAAAACACAATATCAAGCTGGGGGCCGGCGGCATCCGGGAGATTGAATTTTTCGGGCAATTGTTCCAGCTCATCCGGGGAGGGGTTGAACCCACATTCCAGGAGCGGAGCATTCTCAAGGTCCTGGACCTGCTTGAGGCCCATCAATGCATCAATGAAACCACAAAAAACGACCTCAAAACCGCCTATTGTTTTTTAAGAATGGTGGAAAACAGGCTCCAGGCCTATGCAGACCTTCAAACCCATGATATCCCGGAAAAAGAAGACCAGCAGAAGATTCTGGCCCTTTCCATGGGATATGACGAATGGGAAGGGTTTCTCAAGGATCTCCGGCATCATATGCAACGGGTTCACCATCATTTCAACCAACTGCTGTTGACGGAAGAAGCGGAAACGCCGGATAAACCCGCCCAGGCCCTGAAAGAATTGTGGATCAATATCAATGACCCCCAGTTCACGGCGGATGCCGTGGCCGTCCAGGGATTCAAGGACCCGGACCGGGTTCTGGCCATCCTGAGGTCCCTTGAGGAACATCCCAATACCCGGCGGCTGACGTCCAACGGAAGAAAAAAACTGGCCCGGCTCATCCCGGTGATGGTCCGGAAAATAGGGGCACAGGATGACCCTGAGCCCCTTTTGATCAAACTGGTTGATCTGATCATCACCATTGAAAGAAGAACCTGCTACCTGTCCCTTCTGATTGAAAATAAAACCGCCCTGGATACCCTTATCACCCTTGCGCAGAAGAGCCCCTGGATCATTCGTTTTCTTTCAAACCATCCGGCTTTGCTGGATGAACTCATGCATCCGTCCACCCTGTATTTCCCGCCGGGCAAAAAAGCCCTGGAAAATGAAATGGAACGGCGTATGGCGGGGATTCCTTCCGGGGAAACCGAATTTCTCCTGGAGGAGGTGTGTATCTTCCGCCAGGTGAATATGCTGAGGGTTTCAGCCGCCGATGTCAGCGGGAATTATCCCTTGATGAAGGTCAGCGATCATCTGACCTATATTGCGGAAACCGTTCTCAACCAGGTGCTCCGCATCGCCTGGGATATTGTGGCGCAAAAATACGGGATTCCCGACGGCGTATCCGGGCAGAGCATGGATGACTGCGGGTTTGCCATTGTGGCCTACGGCAAGGTGGGCGGGCTGGAAATGGGGTATAAATCGGATCTGGACATTGTTTTTCTTCATAAAGGGGAGTCCGGGGTCACAAAAGGCCCCAAGGGCATCGACACCCTCCGGTTCTATTCAAACCTGGGCCAGAGAATCGTCAATGCCCTCACCGTACACACCTCGGCCGGCACCCTCTATGGGGCGGACATGAGGCTCAGGCCCGGCGGGGCCTCGGGGATGATTGTGTCCCATATCGAGGCCTTTGAAGACTATCTGAGGCACCAGGCCTGGACCTGGGAACACCAGGCCCTGATCCGGGCAAGATATGTGGCCGGGGATCACACCCTGGGCTCACGATTTGATGACATCAGGAGAGCGGTTCTGATCGAAAAAAGGGATGCTTTGGTGTTAAAAAAAGAAGTGGCTGAGATGAGGGAGAGGGTCAGGGAGGAGCATTTAAAGGCCCCAAAGGATTCTTTTGACCTCAAACAGTCCCGGGGGGGGGTCGTGGATATTGAATTTCTGGTTCAATACCTGATTTTAAAGCATGCCCATGACTGCCCGGATCTGACGGTCTGGACGGACAATATGAGGCTTCTTGAAAGCCTGAATGCCGAGGAGATCATTACGGACTGTGAGAGTGAAAGGCTTCAGAATGCCTACCTGTCCATGCGAAAATCCATACACAGCCTGAGCCTCCAGGAGAAAAGCCCTGTGGCCCCGGTTTCCTCGTTTTCAGAGACCGGAAACCAGGTCACACAAATCTATGATAAATACCTGGGAGATTGAAAGGGGTGTTCTGGATCAGGAAATGAAGGCAAGGCTGAGCCAGGGCCAGTAGGTAATGATGAGGACGGCCAGCAGCAGCACCAGCATAAACGGGATCGTGGCCCTGTAAATTTCAATAATGGGTTTGTTAAACCGGTATCCGGCAATGAAAAGATTCATCCCCACCGGCGGAGTCAGGTATCCGATCTGCATATTGGCCAGAAAAATAATGCCCAGATGAACGGGATCAACCCCATACTCCAGCGCGATGGGCAATATCAGCGGCACCATGATGATGATGGCGGAAAAGATATCCAGCATGGTGCCGAGAATCAGAAGGAATATATTCAGGAGAATCAGGAAAACCAATTTGCTGCCTATAAAAGCTTTACAGATATTGAAAATTTTCATGGGAACTTCGGCATCAATGAGAAAATTTGTAAATGCCAGGCAGACCCCGAGGATCAGAAGGATTCCCCCCACCATGATCATGGATTCCCGGATGATGCCGGGAAGGTCGCTGAGTTTCACTTCCCGGTAGACCAGGACCTCTATGACCAATACATACATGGCCGTTACGGCGGCCGCCTCTGAAACGGCAAAAACCCCGGAATAAACACCGCTGAACACAAAGACCGGCAGGGGAATCTCCCAGACGGATTCCCGGAGAGTCGCAAAGACATTTTTGAGGGTAAACGGTGTCAGGGGAATCGGATTTTTCCGGTTTTCCCAGATACTCCACACAGAGAGAAGAACAACCATTAAAATCGCCGGCAGAATCCCTGCAATGAACAGTCTTTCAATGGTTACCGCCTGTCCCGCATCCATCTGCTGGGCAATGACCCCATAGAGGATAAGAGGAAGGGACGGCGGCAGCAGCAGGCCCAGACTCCCGGAGGTGGTCACCAGCCCGAGGCTGAAATTGTCCCTGTACCCCACCTGTTTTAAAGCCGGATACAAAAGGGCTCCCATGGCCACAATGGTGACGCCGGAGGCGCCGGTCAATGCCGTAAAAACAGCGCAGACCACGAAGGCAACAATGGCAAGCCCGCCCGGTATCCATCCCAGCAGAGCCTGGGTCAGCCGAACAAGCCTTTCCGAGGTCTTGCTCCGGCTCAGAACATAGCCTGCAAAGGTGAACAGGGGCAGGGCAATCAGGATGGGGGTGTCGGCAATGCGGTAAAGCTCTATGGCCATGACGGACAAATCAATATCACCGACGTAGAATCCCAGCATGGCCCCGGCAATGATCACGGAAAACAGCGGAGCCCCGAGAAAGGCAAAGACAAGGATAAGGCCGGTCAGGAAAAGGGTCATGGGGTCTTCTGCTTGAGAGTGTTGAAAAGGGTGGTAACGGATAAGAGCAGGTATCTGAAGCTGATAACGGCAAAGGCTAAGGGGATGATGCTTTCACAAACCCATGCCGGGATGCCGGAAAAGGCAATGATCCCTTCCGATTTTTCCATCATGACAAAGTTCAGGCTGAAATAGGCCATGGCGGCACAGATAAAGGAGGTGAAAATCCCGACCAGAACTGTTGAGAATTTTTTGACAGGGTCCGGAAGATATCGCGAAACCAGGTCGATATTGATATGGTTGTTGTTCCGGCTGGCCACCATGGCTCCCACAAGGCTGATCCAGAGCACCAGGATACGGATCAGCTCATCCCCGAAATTCATGCCCGAA
>CAZAHK010000010.1:0-41685 GCA_964484555.1 uncultured Desulfobacula sp. | reverse complement strand
CGGCTTCATCCAGTATCCTGACCCCGGCCTTTTTCGCTTTGTCCAGCTTGCTTCCGGCATCGGCCCCGGCAATGAGGAAATCGGTTTTTACGCTGACGCTGGAAGTGACCACAGCCCCGGCAGCCTCGAGCAGGGCCTGGGCTTCACTGCGGGCCATGGCGGCCAGGGCACCGGTCAGGACCACCCGTTTCTGAAAAAAGTGAGAATCAAGGGGTTCAAGGGACCGGGGCCGGTCATTCCGGATCTCTATCCCGGCATCCGATAATTGCCGGATCATGGTTTGATTTTCCGCATTGGCAAAAAACCCGTGCACAGCCGATGCGGTTTCCGGGCCTATCCCGTGGATACCTTCAAGATCCGCCGCAGAGGCGACCATGATCTCGTCCAGGGAGGAGAAACGTTGGGACAGCAATTTGCCTGCATTTTCACCGGCGTGCTGGATGCCGAGGCTATAGACGAACCGGGCCAGGGAAATCTTTTTGGATGCTTCAATGGCCTGGGTCAAATTGCCTGCGGATTTTTCCGCCATTCTTTCCAGCTCGGCCAGCTTTTGTGCTTCAAGCTTAAACACATCGGAAAAAGACCGGATCATGCCCTCATCCACCAACTGGTCCACGATTTTCCGGCCCAGCCCTTCGATGTCAAAGGCTTTTTTGGAGACAAAATGCCGGATTCTTTCCTTTAACTGGGCCTGGCAGGAGGCGTTCACACATTTATTAATATAGGACCGGTCCAGTTTTAATTTTTCAATTTTGCTGAGGCAGACCGGGCAATGCCCGGGCATGGCAAAGAGCTTTTCGGTTCCGTTGCGTTGGGTTTCAAAAATCCTGACAATTTTGGGGATCACATCCCCGGCCCTGACCACAAGGGCCTTGTCCCCGATGCGGATATCCTTTCTTTTGATTTCATCTTCGTTGTGCAGGGTGGCCCGGGACACCATGACGCCGCCGACATTGACCGGTTCAAGGATGGCCACCGGCGTCAGAACCCCGGTGCGGCCCACCTGGACGATAATATCTTTGATGGTGGTGGTTTCTTCCCGGGCTGAAAATTTATAGGCAACGGCCCATCTGGGGCTTTTAATTTTTTCGCCCAAAAGTTGCTGGAGCCCCAGATCATCCACCTTAATGACCATGCCGTCGATTTCATAGGCAAGGGTTTCCCTCAAAGCTTCAAGGTCTTTATAGGCCTGCAACACCTCGTCCACGGTCAGCCCTGTCCGGATATGGGGGTTGACCGGGAAGCCGAATCCCTGAAGTATCTCCAGCATCCCGGACTGGTTTTGAAATTCAAGGCCCCGGACAAGGCCCGTGCCGTAGACAAACAGATCCAGGGGCCGTCGGGCCGTTATCTTTGAATCCAGTTGCCGCAGAGACCCGGCCGCCGCATTCCGTGGATTGGCAAAAATGCTTTCCCCTTCTTCCAGGCGGGTCTGGTTCAATTTTTCAAAATCAGCTTTCCGGATGATGACCTCACCCCGGACTTCCAGAAGAGCCGGGGCCTTGAGCCGGTCTTCCTTTAATTTTAAAGGCGCCGACCGGATGGTCCTGGCATTTTCCGTGATGACCTCTCCTGTGACCCCGTCCCCCCGGGTAGCGGCCCGGACAAGAGTCCCGTTTTCATACCGCAGTTCCACGGCCACGCCGTCCAGCTTGGGCTCGGCAATATAGAGGACCTGGTCCCGGCTGGCCAGCTTGACGATTCGCTTGTGGAAGTCCACCACCTCCATGTCATTGAAGGCATTGTCCAGGCTCAGCATGGGAATGGAATGGACGGCTTTTTCAAAGCTATCCAGGGGCGGAGCCCCCACCCGTTTGGTGGGGGAATCCGGTGTGGACAATTCCGGAAATCTTTCTTCTATCTCCAGAAGCCGCCGGAGCATCCCGTCATATTCGGCATCGGAAATCACGGGGTCATCCAGCACATGGTACCGGTAACTGTGTTCGGTCAATTCCCTTTGAAGGTCCAGGGCCTCTTTGATGATGTCCTTATCCATGTTCCCCCAGCAGCTTTGAAAATCCCAGGATGGCGTCGCAGGCTGTTTTCCTGGCCTGTTTAAAATTTTTGGTTCTGAAGCCGGGGTCCCAGACCGTTGCGGCCACGCTGTCCGAAACCACCAGGAGAGCAGCCAGACGGACTTTGCGATATTCGGCAACGGAAAAAAGGGCTGAACATTCCATTTCAACGGCTGAAGCGCCAAGACCCCGGAAATGCACCACTTTTTTCGGTGTTTCCCGGTAAACGGCGTCCGTGGTCCAGATCCCGGCCGTCTTATGAGCAATTCCTGAAGCGCCCAGATATCCGGACAATTGTTCGAGCAACGCGAGATCAGGAACCGAAACCGGCAGGGTTCTGTCCAGATCTTTATAATCCTTGGACGTGCCTTCATCCACAATGGCCCTGGACGGCAGAAGAATATCCCCCACCTTCAGGTCATCGGTGATGGCGCCGCACCAGCCCATGACCAGGATTTGAGTCACCCCCCTGGCAATGAGGGATTCCAGCAGCATGACCGCATAGGGCGCCCCGATAAAAGGCCCGGCCATAGAAATACCCTTATCCCCGTTGACCCGGGGGATAAGGGTACTGGTAAAAAACGGCAGGGCTGAAGGATTGTCCGCACCCTTGATGAGTTTCAAATCCGGCTCGCAACTGATCATGATCGCCACAGGCCCCAGATCCGGGGCCCGTCTTGCGCCCAGGGGAGGAACAATGGACTCGCTACTCAGGTCCGACCAGGTCGGATAATTCATCCTTTACCTCATCAATAATCTCGTGGAGCCACATGACGTCTTCAACGGAAAGCCGGCCGGCCTTTGCCGGGGCCCGGTCCGTCCCGTCCTTTTTTTTCAGCATCCTGGGACCCAGTTGAAGCTTGGGCTCTCCGTCTCCATACTGATAAATGGAAACCAGAAGCCCGGTTTCCTCATTCTTCCATTCCTTTAATTTTCTATCCTTTTCTGGTTCATATCCGGCCATAATTTTATTCCTTTTGTATGCTTTTATATCATTGAAAAATCGGCAATATTCTTAAACAATCCCGATACGGAAGATAAGAGAGCCAGCCTGTTCTTCCGGAGGCCCTCGTCTTCGGCCATGACCATGACCCCCGTAAAAAACGCATCCACGGCAGGTCTCAACCCGGCGATGGCCGAAAGGGCCTCTTCATACCGGCCTGCCTTGATCAAGGCCTCGGTCTTTTGTCTGACTTCATGGACAGCGGTGTACAAGACACCCTCGGAAGTATCCTGGAACAGGCCTTCATCCACGATCAGGCCCATGGCCTGATCTGATTTCCGGATAATATTTTCTACCCGCTTAAAGGTAATGGAAAGGGGTTCAAAATCAGGTTCTTTCCGGAGCGCATCCAGGGCCCCCACCCTTGCCACGACATCGGGAATATTGTCAAAAGAGGCCCATAATGCGGAATTGACCGCTTCTTTTGAAAATCCCATATCCGTCAGGATATTGACCATCCGGTTTTGCAGGAATTCCTTGACCTTGAGGGCAATTTCCTGTTTTTTCCCAGGATCATTCACAAAAGAATCGCTCACAAAGGGCTCCAAGCCCTTTGTAATCATGGACAATACGGAGAAGACCAGATTTTCCCCGATCATGATCTGAATGATGCCGATGCCCTGACGCCTTAAGGCATAAGGGTCTGCCCCGCCCGTGGGGATGAGGCCCACGCTGAAGCAGCCGCAGATGGTGTCCAGTTTGTCGGCAACGGCCAGAAGAGCGGCACAGGGATTTTCCGGCAGTTTGCCGCCGGAATATACCGGCCGGTAATGCTGCTCAACGGCATGGGCCACGTCTTCTTTCTCCCCTGCTTTCAGGGCATAGGCCCTGCCGATGATGCCCTGGAGATTGGTGAATTCAACCACCACATGGCTCACCAGGTCGGCCTTGCACAGATGGGAGGCACGGTCCAGATTTTCCGATAGGCCTTCCTTCTCCGGATAGGCGGATACCCCGGCCAGATATTTGGCCAGCGCCCCGATTCTAAGGGTCTTTTCATACATGGATCCCAGTTTTTCATGAAAGGTGACGGTCTTCAGTTTTTCGGCAAACCCATCCAGAGAGGACTGGAGATCGGTCCGATAGAAAAATTTGGCATCGGAAAGCCTTGCTCTCAGAACTTTTTCGTGCCCCTTGGCTACCAGTTTCATGTTTTTGGCCCGGGTATTGTTAACGGCAATGAATTTGGGCAGAAGTCTTCCCTTTTCATCAATCAGGGCAAAATATTTCTGATGTTCCCTCATGGCCGTGATGAGAACTTCCTGGGGCACTTCCAGGAATTCTTCGTCAAAGGTTCCCACCACCGGGAAGGGAGATTCCACAAGGTTTGTCACCGTATCCACCAGGTCTTCATCCTCCAGGATCCGGGCATGATGGTCTTTGGCGCAGGCATTGACGGCCTTGACCAGTTCCGCCCTCCGTTTTTCAATATCCGGGATGACCCCGGCGGCCTCGGCCGTTTCAATATATTTTTCAGCCGCCGTCACCTTGTATTTACCCGGCGACATGAAAGGATGCCCGAAAATATAGGATGAGGATTTGATATTGCCCACCTTGAATTCAAGAATTTTTGCTCCCAGGAGCCCCACAAGGGAAATAATAGGTCTGGCAAAGGCAATGGACAGGTCTCCCCATCTCATGCTTTTGGGAAAGGGAATGGCCAGGATTTCTTTTGGCAGGATGCTTTCCAGGATGAGGACGGCGGATTCGGATTTTTCTTCGATCACTGCCACCAGATATCGTCCCTTGGGTGTGTCTTCCACCCGGATATCCTGAACCGCCACCCCTGCCTTGGCTGCAAATTTTTCTGCGGCCAGGGTGGGTTTTCCGTTCTCATCAAACCCCACCCGTTCCGGAGGACCGGTAAGGGTTGAGATATTGGTCGCCTGCATGTCCCCGACCCGTTCAACCATCAGGGCCAGGCGCCGGGGGGTGCCGAAAATCCCGGCTTCCCCGTGTTCTATCCGGTTTTTGTCCAGGGCCAGGAGGATGTTTTCTTTAAAGGCCTTCAAGGCCGGGAGGATATAACCGGCCGGGATCTCTTCACAGCCGATTTCAATCAATAGCGTATTCATCTTATTTCCCTCCCTTTTTCAGCAGCGGATATCCCATGGCTTCCCGCTGGGCCACATAGGCGCCGGCACAGACCCTTGCAATATCCCTGATCCGCTTGATATAGCCAGTGCGTTCCGTAACACTGATGGCCCCCCGGGCGTCCAGGAGATTAAAGGTATGGGAGCATTTCAGGCAGAATTCATAGGCCGGGATCACAAGGCCCCGGCCGATGATCCGGTGGGCCTCCGTCTCATATTTTTTAAAAAGGTCGAACAGGAGGTCCACATCCGCCACCTCGAAATTATAGGTGGACTGCTCCACTTCCTGCTGGTGGTAAACATCCCGGTAGGTGATCTCATTGTTCCATTTCAGGTCAAATACATTGTCCACGCCCTGGAGATACATGCAGATCCGTTCAAGGCCGTAGGTCAGCTCAACGGAAACCGGTTTGACTTCCATGCTGCCGGTCATCTGAAAATAGGTGAACTGGGTGACCTCCATGCCGTCCAGCCAGACCTCCCAGCCCAGGCCAGAGGCCCCGAGGGTCGGGGATTCCCAGTCATCCTCCACAAACCGGATATCATGTTCAAGGGGATCCACCCCCAGTATCCTCATGGAATCCAGATACAATTGCTGGACATCCGGGGGAGAGGGTTTCAGGATGACCTGATACTGGTAATAATGCTGAAGCCGGTTGGGATTTTCCCCGTACCGGCCGTCGGTTGGGCGTCTTGACGGCTGCACATAGGCAACCTTCCAGGGTTCCGGCCCCAGTGCCCGTAAAAGGGTGGTCGGGTGAAAGGTCCCGGCGCCCACTTCCATGTCATAGGACTGGATGAGGACACATCCCTTCTGGGCCCAATACTGATTGAGATTTAAGATTACATCTTGGAAATTCATGTTGCTCCGTTTCTTCAATAATTAATAAGGATCAAGGATGATCCCTTGATGATCAATTTTTGTTTTAAGGAGCTCTGCTCCTTCAACGGTGGACAGGATATCCTGCCATCTTTGCCGCAGCAGGTCAATGGCCGGTTTCTCCCCTATGGCCCAGAGGCAGCCGCCCCCCCCGGCCCCGGTAAATCTTGCGCCGCACCGGCAACCGATAGCACTGTCAAACAATATTTCCCCGGTATTGTCAAGCACCTCGGGTGTCATTTCAAGTCTTAATTTTGTCTCTTGGTTCATCAGATCCGCGGCCTGTCTGTAATTTCTCTTTTTTACAGACACTGAAAATTCTTTTGTCAGACCGGCTATTTTTTCAAATGCCTTCCGGGTCTCACCCCTCAGAAACGAGTCCACCCATTGTCTGTTGATATCTTTTGAAATATGGGGAATCCCGCAATAGGCAACCAGGATGTGGGCGTTAAAGGCTTTCATGTCCGCATCCGTGTCAAAAATTTTTTTTTGACGGAACAGGGGGCCGGTTCTTCCCATCCGCCATGACCATTGGTTTACGCCGCCAAAGGCTGCGGCCAGTTGATCCTGCATACCGCAGGGAACCCCGGCCGTCCCGGCTTCAATATAATGGGCCAGCCAGGCCGTATGGGCGGGATCTATTTTTTTTTCCATCAGCCGGCAAAATGCAGCCACAATAGCCACGGCCGCAGCAGAAGACCCGCCAAGGGCGCTTCTCGGGGGTGAGGCCGAGTCGATGTGGATGTGGACACCCTCTGCATCAAAATATTTTGCAACGGCAAACATGAGCCCCATGGGATGATGAAAAGGGGCCTCGTCTCGTTTAAACACCGCAGTTTCAAATCCCTTTGATGATACCTTGACGTATCCTCGTTCAAAGGAAGCGAGCGTGACCCGGGTTCTCAGATCCAGAGCAATATTAAAGGTGGCCGGGGACAGGCTTGCCATGGGAAGATAAAGGGTACTGATGTCCAGGGTACCGCCGAAATCCACCCGGCAGGGAACCGAAACCTGTATGGGGTTTTGGTCAAGTATTGTATTAAAATTCATTGTTCTGCCTCAGCCGCTTCAAAAAATGAAGACTTTTAAAGTCCCTTCCCAGATGAAAGGGGATAAAGGATTCCAGGAGAGCCTCACCTTCTTTTATGGCCAATCCTGAAAATTTGATCCGGTCCACCCGGTGGACCTCATTTTGATTGATCCAGAATAACTGTTTCAAGGTTCCCTTGGAAACCATCCGGCCTTGTTTGGATTCTCCCTTTGTACAATTCGGGCAAATGATCCGGCCTTCCCTGAAATCAAACATGACCCGGTTCTGTTCTATGTCGTCCACAAGGGTTTTGCAGCGGCCGCAGGATTCAATATGGGGCTCAAATCCGGACAGGGCCATGAAGCGGATCATAAACAGAAGGTGGATGACGTCTTTGGAAATGTTGCCGATATTCAGGGCATCCAGGGAAAAAAAAAGCAGGTCATACAGTTTGGTCTGCGGTTTTTCTTCTTCCAGCCAGAAATGGATCAGTTCCACCCAGAAGCTTGCATAGGTGGTTTTGAACACATCATAGCGGATATTTCCGAATCCGTCCTCAAGGTCGGCCTGGGAAAGAATGGTCAGCCCGTCTTTTTTCTTTTTGGGGTAGACGCAGTGGATCTGGTTCACCGAAAAAAGATCCAGGGCACCGGTAAATCGTTTGACACTCTTTTTTGCATTTTTTGCAATAACTGAAATTTTTCCATGGGACCGGGTGAGAAAACTGATGATAAAATCATGGTCCCCATATTCGATCTTCCTCAACAATATGGCGTCTGTGCTGAAACCCGGCATAGCAGGATCTTAAAGGCCCAGAAAAAGACCGGCAATCATGAAATAGCAATAGACACTGACAATATCGATGGAGGTCGTCACAAAGGGTCCGGTGGCCACGGCCGGGTCGATTTTGAACTTTTCCAGAACCAGAGGCACCATGGAACCCACCAGGGCGGCAATGGACATGGATGAAATAATGGCCAGGCCAACGGCAAAGGCCAGGGGCCAGGCAAAAACTTCCGAGGCAAAGAAAATTCTGGCGATGATGCCGATAAAAAGACCGTAAATAAGGCCCAGGATGAGACCCACAGACAATTCCTTAAACACCACCTTTGAAAAATCCCGGACATCAATCCTTCCCGTGGCAATTCCCCGGACCACAATGGTGGAACTCTGGGTCCCGATATTGCCCCCCATCCCCATGATGACCGGGATAAAGGCGGCAAGGCTGGTGAATTTGGTCAGCTCTTCCTTAAACCCGCCAATGATCAAAAAAGCGGCCACCCCCCCGAGAAAACTGGCGAACAGCCAGGGAAGCCTGATCCGGGTCCCCCTCAGAATGGTCTGGGTTTCGATGTATTCCTCACCCACACCGGCCATTTTGAGCATATCTTCCGTGGCAGCCTCATGGAGAATGTCAATGACATCATCCACGGTCACGATGCCCACGATCCGGTTATCCTCATCCACCACGGGAACAGCCAGATAATCATACCGTGAAACAATCCTGGCCACTTCTTCCCGATCCGTATAGGGGGTCACCGAGACAAGGTCCTTGGCCATGAATTCCTTGAGGGGTTTTTCAGGATGAACCACCACAAGCTGTCTTAAGGAAATCACGCCCACCAGTTTCCCATAAGCATCCACCACATAGATATAGAAAGGCATCTCCACATCCAGGTATTTGCTCTGTAGGGCAGCAATCACCTCTTTGGCCTTCAAATCCTCCTCAAGGGCAATAAAATCCTTAACCATCAGGCTGCCGGCAGTATCATCGTCATAGCTCATGATCTGTTCGACATTATCCGACTCTTCCTTTTTCATCTTGGAGAGAATCTTATCCGATAGGTCGTCCTCCAGAAGATTCAGCAGGCAGGCGGCGTCATCGGAGGGCATGTGATCAAATATTTCCACCAGTTTATCGATTTCAACGGTTTTTACAAACTCAAGGAAAAGGCTCTGATCCAGCGTGGAGAGCAGGAGCCCTATTTCTTCAGGGTCCTTTATCAGCTTGAAGAGTTTCTCACGGCTATCCGGGGACAGTTCTTTAAACGCACTGGCAAGATCGGCCATATGCGTTTTTTTAATGATATTGGTCACCTGTTTGGTGGCGCCCCGGCGCAGGAGTCTTTTCAGGCTGGCACTTAAAACTTTGATTTGATCATTGTGCATGGTGGTTCCTGTCTAACAAGCCAAAGGGTTAATCAAAGCAAGAGTTTAATGTGTGCTTTTTTCTTTAAGGATTCAAGCCAGGCATCAAATTTTGCCTTGACCTGCTCCTGATAGAGGGCTTCATAGATTTCATCCCGGGCCTGTTCAAAAGTTTTGGTGCTTCCCTGCTCAACTTCCCGGGCATAAAAAATCTGGAATCCCTGGGTTGTCCGGATAACCTCTGTATGCTCCCCTTTTTTCAATAACGCAATGCTATCCTTGATTCCAACCGAAAAACTGCTAAGGTCAAAAACGCCGAGATCTCCGCCGTCCGAGGCATTGGGAGCCTGAGAATATTGCTTTGCAAGCGCTGAGAAATCTTCCTTGTTATCCAGCTTAATTTTTATTTCATCCATTTTGGCCTTATCGTTCATGAGGATGTTTTTTAAATGGTATTTTCTGTTCACTGCATATTTTTCAATATTAGCCTCATATTGCCGCCTGACCTCGGCATCGGTGATGACCACCTTGGATTTTACGGCAAAATTAATGAGCCGGGCCTGCAAAACCTGTTTTCGGATGGTCTCCCGGTATTCCTTATAGGTCAGTCCTTCCTGTTCAATGGCCTTTTCAAGGGCTTCACTACTTAAGGATTTGATCCGCTTGACATTTTCAATGGCACTGTCAATTTCCATCTCGGAAATTTCAATATTATATTTTTTAGCCTCCTGCTGGGTCAAGGATTGGTCAATCAGGGAGCCCAGCATTTTCCGGTTCAGCTCATCCGTAACCGCCTTTTTCTTTTCATCGGAATATCCGGAGGTCTCGATATTTTTTTTATAGGGTTCTGTTTCTTTCATCAATTGGGCCAAGGTAATGATATCACTGTCCACAATGGCCACAATCCGGTCCAGGGTCTCTGCCGGCAAAGCCGGGGCAAGCAATCCCATCAGGATCAGAAAAGAGATAAGCCGGTTAGTCATTTTTTTCATTTTTATTTCCCTCGTTTTCTTCAATATCAATTAATACGGATTTAAGCCTTTCCTTATTGATTTCAATCGGATATTTCAATTCAAGCGCTTTGATCCAGTCCCCATATACCTTCTCGGTTTTTTGAAGACGGAGCACGGAAACCAGCTCTGTTTCATCCATCTTTTTGGGGGATTCCTTGTTTGAATTTTTCGGACCCCGGGTTTCTTCAACATATTTTCTATAAAATTCAACAAGTTCCTCAGAAGTAATTTCAATCTTATGTCTGATTTCCTGATCAATGAGCCGATCCATGATCAGATTTTTCTTTAAGCGTTTTTTCCACAGGGGATAGGGTATGGCATTTTCCAGGAGCATGGCTTCAAACGTATGTTCAGGATAATCTTCTTTAAACTCTGCTTCTGCAGCCTCGACCTCCGCGTCTGTTACCGTCACTCCAAGATCGGCGGCCGCACTCAGAAGAAGGATCTCTTCGGAAAGCATATTCACCAGTTGAATTATGATTTCATTGTATTCTGCCGGATTCTTATGAAGGGTATACGGATAGGCTGCTTTTTTAAGGTCCAGCTCATCCAGAAAATCCGATTCTGAAACGCTGATCCGCGATGATTTTAACAGAAATTCCTCTGGTTTTTCTTTTTCAGGCTCGCCACACCCCCCCCCGGCCAGCATGAACACCACCAGAATCAAGATAACCCTGCTTTTTTTAATCAACCCCATCCGAATTTTGCCCCAATTTCCATTTTAGCCTCAGCGACCGACTATTTTCTAAAAATTAGTTAGTTTAGCACTGGATAATGCTTTGTGCAAGACAATTCAAGCAAGGGTATTATGATGTAACAACTTGAAATCATGATGATTATCATAAATATTCCTTTTAAAAAAAAGAATGAACAAAACCTCACATCCCCTGAGTATGGAATTCAACTTAATCTTGACCACCCAAATTTTATCATATAGCATGGCCTAAACTTGTTCTGACCGCTATTTGACAAGAACCTGGGTATTTTATTTAGGGGAAGATCATTTGATATGGATATTGCATCTTTTATCGGCATCATTTCCGGGCTCTCATTAATCTTCAGCGCCATTTATATTGCCGGCGACCTTCATAATTTTATCAATGTGCCGGGCCTGATGATTGTATTCGGCGGCACCCTTGCCACTACCCTGATCACCTTTCAATTCAGAGATGTGATAGCCGCCTTTAAAGCCGCCTATTTTGTTTTTTCCAAAGACAAGGAAGACCCCAACGAAGCCGTGGCCGTCATGATCAAACTCAGCCAGATCAGCCGGCGCCAGGGACTCCTTGAACTCAGCAAGATCAAGACGGACTCCCTTTTTCTAAAAAAAGCCTGTACCCTCTTATCCGACGGATCTTCGGAAGAAGTGATCCGGGCCGCCCTGACAACGGAAATCCAATCCCTTCAGATGCGGCATTTCATTGTTCAGGATGTGTTCAGAAAAATGGGGCTCTATGCCCCTGCCTTTGGTATGCTGGGGACCGTCATCGGTCTGGTCCAGATGCTGAGCCGCCTTCAGGACCCTTCCAGCATAGGCCCGGCCATGGCCGTGGCCCTGCTGACCACCTTTTACGGATCTTTGTTGTCCACCCTTTTTTTCCTTCCCATTGCCGGCAAACTGCGTTCAAGAACCGTCATTGAAATCATCAATCTTGAAATTCAAAGGGAGGGGGCCATTTCCATCATCAATAACAACAACCCCATGATCATCTATGAAAAACTTTCCAGCTTCATTTCTTCAAGGCTCCGAAAGCCATTGAACAAAATGAATCTGAAAGATTGAACATGAGAGACAATACCTACCATAATACCTTTATCACCTATGATGATGACGCCACCTGGCTTGTCACCTATGCAGACCTCATGACCCTGCTCCTGGTGTTTTTTGTTCTGTTGTACACGCTGACCTCTTTTGAGCGGAATCAATACAGCAAAGCCATTGATTCTATTAAAATCAGGATCGAAAGCAGTGAAGAACTCATCGGCCTCATGGACCTGGTTAACATCCCGGAACTATTGGACACCCGGATCACGCTTGAGGATATTACCGGTCTTAAATCCCGCGAAAAATCCCTGTTTGAAGACCTGACCCGGTTTACCCGGTCCAGCAGTGAAAAAGAATTTCTTTCCACCCGGATTCAGGACGGCAAGATCATCGTCAACATCAACGGGAAAACCCTCTTCGGCTCCGGCTCGGCCTCGCTGAATCCTTCGGCTGCACCGGTGATTGATGACCTCGTTGATATTCTGTATGATTACCCGGATTATACCGTCAATATCAAGGGACATACGGACGACCTTCCGATTTCCACGGAATTTTTTCCTTCCAATTGGGAATTATCGGCCATCCGGGCCACAACGGTTTTAAGATACCTCATTTCCAGGGGCCTCCTCCCGGACCGGCTCACCGCCACCGGATACGGAGATGCCATGCCCCTTTTACCCAATACATCGGAAGAAAACAGGGCCCAAAACAGGAGGGTGGAATTTGTTCTGGAAAAAAAAGAAGCCCGAAACTGAGATCATCCGGTATGACTCCGATGACCTGCGGCACACCTTCCGGTATCATTTCAAGGAGGGCCGGGGATTTTCCATCACATTCAAAGGAAAAGAGGTCATTCTCTTGGATATCAGCGCCAGGGGCCTGGCCTTTGAAAACCAGGGTTTTCAACCCCGGGATAGAGACGCCATACGCTTTGTCCTGGAGGTTCCCCATTACAGGGGCAGCACCCTGGTTTCCGCCGGATTGAGGATTCTGAGCATTGATGAAGAATCCGTCTGCCATTGCGTTTTTGAAGACTGCCCCCCTGAGCAAAATGAACTTCTCCATAAATATGTTCTGGAGATGCAGAAAAATGATCTTGCACATTGACATGGACGCCTTTTTTGCCGCTGTTGAACAAAGAGACAATCCCGCCCTTCGGCACAGGCCCGTCATTGTGGCCGGAAATTCAAAGCGCAGCGTGGTCTCCACCGCAAGTTACGAGGCCCGGAAATTCGGCATCCGGTCCGCCATGCCGGTATACGCGGCGAAACAGAGATGCGCCGATCTCATCGTCGTTCCCGGCAATATGAAAAAATACAGGACCGATTCAAAAAAAATAATGGTCATCCTGGCCGGGTTTTCGCCTTTGGTGGAACAGGTTTCCATTGACGAGGCCTTTGTTGATCTTGCCGGGTGTGAAAGGCTTTTCGGGTCACCCGAAGAGATGGGCCGGACCATTAAAAAAAAAATTGAGGCCGGGCTTTCCCTGACCAGCTCCATCGGCATTGCCCCCATCAAATTTTTAGCCAAAATCGCCTCGGACATGAACAAGCCCGACGGATTGACCCTTATCTCGCCGGCCGACGCCCCCCGGGTTCTGGCAGCCCTGCCCATCCAAAAGGTGCCGGGAGTGGGACCTGCCGCCATGAAACAGATGGATATCCTGAAGATCCAATCGCTTGGAGACATTAAAAAATTTCCCCTTCCGCTTCTGACCCAAAAATTCGGAAAAATGGGGCACCACCTGCTCGAATTGTCCAACGGCATTGACACCTCCAGGGTGGAGACCGGCCATACCCGGAAATCCATATCCAGTGAGACCACCCTGTCCAGGGATGTGTCGGATTTTGAAACCCTCAAAGGCATCCTCCTGGACAGGGCCCAGATCGTGGGCCGGGATCTGAGAGCAAAACATCTGGTCTGCGAAACGGTTTTCATCAAATTAAAATTCTCGGATTTTACCCAGGTGACCCGGAGCAAAACCCTGGACACACCGGTTTCTTCCTCTGCCGCCATCTTTAATGAAGCCCTGGCCCTGTACCGAAAAATCGAATTGAAAAAAAAAATCAGGTTGGCAGGAGTGGGGGTCACCTCTCTGAAAGATAAAGACAGGCCCGTCCAGATGTCCCTGCTGGGGGAAGATAAAAAAACGGAAACGCAGTGGGCCTCAGTTGATAAGGCCGTCGATTCCATCATGGAAAAATTCGGCGGCAATATGATACAAAAGGCCTCGCTGAAGGAGCTGTCCGATGAAGGAGGATACGGTGACACGGAGGATTCAGATCAGTGAATTGATATAAATCAAGGAAACCAAGGGTTTCATATGTTAGGGTCCTGAATAAAGGCTGCGCCTTTTTACAAGGGAGGATCTCATATGGACACAATTGTGATGAACGAAGGGTCGGGAAATTTTGCAAGGGAAGTGGAGGCATTGAGCCATGCCAATCTGACCCGCTGCTGGCATTGCCTTGCCTGCAGCGGGGGGTGCCCCTTTGCCGAAGACATGGAATATCTTCCCAATGCCGTCATCCGGATGATTCAGTTCGGATTAAAGGAAAAAGTATTAAAGAGCAACGCCATCTGGCTGTGTGTGGGATGCAATACCTGTTCCATGGAATGTCCCAACAGCGTCGATATGGCCGCCATCATGGATGCCCTGAGGCAGATGGCCATCCAGGAACACAGCGAGATTGCCGAGCCCGGTATTTTATCCTTTCACCAGGCCGTCATCAATTCCATCCGCCGCCATGGACGGACCCATAAGCTTGAAATCATGATGAAATATAAATTTTCGGAAAAGGATCTGTTTTCCGATATGAATCTTGGTTTAAAAATGCTGGCCAAGAGAAAACTGGATCTGCTTCCCTCCAAAGTGAAAGATAAAAAAAGCATAAAATCCCTTTTCAAATTTTCAGGAGGCCTGTCATGACCCTTGCCGGAACCCATTTAAGCTATTTCCCTGGATGCTCCCTGGCCACCACGGCCAAGGAAAACAATGCTTCCTTAAACTCCTTTCTGGAACATTTTGATATCCGGGTTTCTGAAATCAATGACTGGAACTGCTGCGGATCTTCCTCCACCCACAGCGTCAATAAAAGTCTGGCCCTTTCCCTTGCGGCCCGGAATCTTTTTCTTGCCCCGGAAAATACGCCCATGCTCATTGCCTGCCCCGGATGTTATCTCCGGCTGAGCCAGGCAAAGATGGAATTAAATGAGTCAAAAGAAAAGCGAACTGCCTATGAAACTCTTTTTAACAAGCCCTTTCAAAAGGATATCCAGTTGCTTCATTTTTTTGAATTGCTGGTCAACATGAGGGACCAGGGATTATTAAAGGGGCTCGACGGCAAGCTCAAGGCATTGAAAATCGCCCCCTATTACGGCTGTATGTTGGCAAGGCCGCCAAAGATGAACAAGGAAAAAAATCATTACGGCCTCATGGAAAAAACCATGTCCTCTCTCGGGGGAGAACCGGTTCGGTGGCCGTTTTTATCCACCTGCTGCGGCACCTTTTTATCTGTCAGCCAGCCCGGAATCTCTGAAAAACTCGTGAACCGGATTATGCAGGGCGCCATTGCATCCGGGGCCGAATGTATTGTCACGGCCTGCGCCATGTGCCATCTGAACCTGGAAATCCGGTGCCGGCCGGAAAACCGGATACCGGTATTCCATTTTTCAGAACTTTTATCCCTGGCCCTCCGGAAAAACGGTTCAAAAGAATGGTTCAAAAGGCATTTGATAAACCCTGAGACCCTTATGGAAAAAAGAGGTCTCATCCCCTGTCCGACAGCCTGAAAGAGCCGTACCGGCTGGTCTGATTTATTTTTTATCCTGCTTTTTTAAAGCCGCCTTCAGCACTGCGGAATGGACATCCGCTGCCATGTGGACCGGGCTTTTTCCCCACAGGGGGTCCCAGGCTGCCGGGTCGGCCGAGCATACGAACTGGACTTCGAGGCCGAACCGGGTCAAGGCTTCTTCAACAGGCAGGCCCTTCATTTCTTCAGCCGCATGCCAGGTGGCCCCGCAAGGCGCCCCTTTTAAAACCCGGATCTCTTTAATCGTCCCCTTTTCCACGGTTATTTCAATTTCAGGGGTTCCGAACATCTCTCCATACGCTCCAAGACAGACCTGTCTTGACAGGCTGCATCAGGTGGGCGGGCAGAGGGCCTTACCCCGGGTATGTTTTTTGCCGGAAGCAATCACCGGGATATTCAACCGTTCACAGAGAAGGCTTAAATCTTCTGAAAGGTCCCGATTTTTGATAAAGTCCATGACAAGGTCGGCTTCCACGGTTTCCGGAAGATAAGGAGAGGTATCATCCAGAACCGGCGGCAGCGGCATGTCGATATCAACGGTTTCGATAATGAACCGGCCTATACCGAATTCTTTTATGCCTTCTATTTTGGCCCTGGCCGATCCGTTCTGTTGAAAAATAAGGATTTTCTGCATGGGTTAAAATCCTAAATCTTCATTCACAAGGATGATTTTGATCCTGTTTTTGGTAAAACTTTTTTCCGTAATGGACCAGTAGTTGCAGATCCGGTCCGGGCTTTTGCAGTCATGGCAGACCCCGGTTTCCCGGCAGGGGGTCTTTTTATCGAGATTCATGGTATTCACGGGTGCGGCATAGGTCTTGATTCTGATCATGGCCTCTTCAATATCCCCGCAGATCTTGTTTCTTCCGATGATTAAAAGCACATTCTTCGGTCCCCACATGATGGCCGCCACCCGGTTTCCGATCATGTCCAGGTTCACCAGTTGACCTGATTCCGTGACGGCATTGGTGCCGGTAATGAACAGATCCGTCAACAGGGATCTGCGCCGCAGGTCCATCATCTCTTCCGGTGAAAGGCTTTTGTCAAAGGTATTGAGAACCTCAAGATCCGGGCGGTCCTTGAGTTCATGGAACAGACCCGTGGCCACAAAGGACATGGACCCGCCCCAGGAAACGGTTTTGATGCCGAGCTTCGGAATGATTTCATTTAAGGCCAGTTCTTTTGCCTCTTTTGCAGTTCCTGCAATGAACACTTCAAAATTATTATTTTCAAGACTGTCTTTTACGGCAGCCAGTTTCAGACTCCAGAAATTATCAACAGGATTTTTCATTTTCCCTTTCCTTTCATGCCAGATTAATTTTCAATCCCCGCAATTCGGGATTACTATACCTGCAAACCGGTTTTTCTTGCAATGATAAAAAAAGCATTTTTTCTATTGACTTCCGGTTTGGTTCTTACTAATGCATAAATCATAAATCGGATTCATTAATTGATTGCGGTTTTTTCTCTTCTTCTGGTACGTTTCCTCCATCTGACCGGGTGATTCAAACGCATGGGTTTGTTCTGGTAAAACAAGGTCCTATTGGAGTTCAAAGATTCCAATAGGACTTAAGACAATAAGACTTTTGAATTTGTTAAAATTCATTAACCCCTTACAGTGTCAAAGGAGATGAACCATGAGTAAACAAGAAGTCGTCGAAACCACCGAGGCCCAGATCGCAGTGCACTGGACGGAAGAAAAGTATTATTATCCATCCACAAAATTCATTGCCCAGGCCAACCTTACGGATGAGGGAATATTTGACCGATTCAGCCTTAAAAATTTCCCGGATTATTATACAGAATATGCCGAGCTTTTAACCTGGTACAAATATTGGGATGAAGTCCTGGATACCAGTGATGCACCCTGTTACAAATGGTTTAAAGGCGGAAAACTCAATGCCAGCTACAATTGTATTGACCGGCACCTGAAAAACAATAAAAACAAAACCGCCATTCATTTTGTTCCTGAACTGGAATCTGAAAGGGTTGATCATATCACCTACCAGGAACTTTATGTCAGGGTGAATGAATTTGCAGCATTGTTAAGGAATACTGCAAAACTCAAAAGAGGCGACAGAGTTACCATCCACATGCCCATGTCGGCAGAGCTTCCCATTACCATGCTGGCCTGTGCCAGGCTCGGTGTTATTCATTCTGTTGTTTTCGGCGGGTTCGCACCCAGTGCAAGTGCAGACAGAATTGTTGATTCCCAGTCCAGGGTTTTGATTGTCTCGGATGCGTATTATCGGGCAGGTAAACTTCTTAACCATAAATACAATGCGGATGAGGCTGTTAAAATTGCAGCAAAACAGGGTCAGACAGTTGATACAGTGCTGGTATGGCAGAGATATCCGGGCAAATATTCCTCAGAAACGCCAATGGTTGAGGGAAGAGATATTTGTATAAATGAAAAATTAAAAGACTATTATGGTGCCAGGGTTGAGCCCGAACAAATGTTGTCTGAAGACCCTCTTTTTTTAATGTATACCAGTGGTACCACGGGTAAACCCAAAGGCTGCCAGCATGGAACCGGAGGCTATCTTGCCTATGTGACGGCCATGTCAAAATATATTCAGGATATTCATCCCGAGGATGTTTACTGGTGCATGGCAGACATCGGCTGGATCACCGGCCATTCATTCATTGTATACGGGCCGCTCGCCCTGTGTGCCTCTTCTGTGATTTATGAAGGGGTCCCCACCTATCCGGACGCGGGTCGATCCTGGAGAATTGCCCAGGAACTGGATGTCAACATTTTCCATACCGCTCCCACCGCTATCCGGGCCTTAAGAAAATTCGGGCCTGATGAACCTGCCAAATATACCTATCATTTTAAACACATGACAACCGTTGGTGAACCCATCGAACCTGCGGTATGGAAATGGTATGAGTCAGCCGTAGGCAAGGGAGAAGCCATTATTGTGGATACCTATTGGCAGACGGAAACCGGCGGATTTCTCTGTAGTACCGTCCCCGGCCTCAAACCCATGAAACCGGGCAGTGCAGGCCCTGGTGTTCCCGGTATCCATCCGATTATCTTTGACGAGAATGGCAAGCAGGTTGACAAACCAGGAATTGCAGGGAATATCTGTATCCAGAACCCCTGGCCCGGAATGTTCCAGACCATCTGGGGAGACAGGGACAGATTTGTTGAAACCTATTTTGGAAAATATAATACAAAGCCCAACAGCAAAGACTGGAGAGACTGGCCCTACCTGACCGGTGATGCAGCCACCATGTCCGAAGACGGCTACTACAGAATCCTTGGCAGAATTGATGATGTTATCAATGTTTCAGGACACCGCTTAGGGACAAAAGAGATTGAGTCGGCTGCCCTGCTTGTGGAAGAAGTTGCAGAAGCCGCAGTTGTACCGGTTGCCCATGAGATCAAAGGCAAGGAGCCTGATCTGTATATTGCGCTTAAGCCCGGCATTAAAGCAACGGATGAACTGGCAAAGAAGATTTCCGATAAGATATGTGATCAGATCGGTAAAATTGCCAAACCCAGAAAAGTATGGCTGGTGCCGGATATGCCCAAAACCCGGTCCGGTAAAATCATGAGAAGGGTCCTGGGCGCCATTTCCAACACAGGAGATGTAGGCAATGTCATGACCCTTGCCAACCCTGAAGTGGTGGAAGAAATCCGTAAGATGGTTCAAGACTAAACATTCTTTCAATTCAGGAGGAGAGCTATGTTCAATCTGTATACACAAGCTTATGAACAATCCATAAAAGACCCCAACGCGTTCTGGGGGTCCGTTGCCGAAGACTGCCACTGGTATAAGCGCTGGGACAAGGTCCTGGATGATTCCAACCCGCCTTTTTACCGGTGGTTTACCGGGGGCGAAACCAATACCTGCTACAATGCCGTGGATCTCCATGTGGACAACGGCATGGGGAACCAGACGGCCATTATTTATGACAGCCCGGTCACGGGCGTGATCAAAACATACACCTTTTCCGAGCTGAAGGATGAGGTTGCAAAATTTGCCGGCGTCCTTTCATCCAAAGGCGTTGCAAAGGGAGACCGGGTTATCCTCTATATGCCCATGATCCCTGAAGCGGTCTTTGCCATGCTGGCCTGCGCCAGGATCGGGGCCGTCCATTCCGTGGTATTCGGCGGGTTTGCCGCCGCAGAACTGGCCACCCGCATCAATGACGCCAAACCCAAGGTCATTGTGTCGGCCTCCTGCGGAATCGAGATAAAAAGGGTCATTGAATATAAACCCCTTCTGGACAAGGCCATTGATCTGTCCGAATCCAAACCCGAAGCCTGCATCATTTTCCAGCGGCCCCAGGCCACGGCGTCAATGATTAAGGGCCGGGATTATGACTGGGATGCGGAAACGGCAAAGGCCGTCCCCCAGGACTGTGTCCCCGTCAAAGCCACGGATCCCTTGTATATCCTTTACACCTCCGGCACCACAGGCCAGCCCAAGGGCGTTGTCCGGGACAACGGCGGCCATATGGTGGCTCTGAAATACACCATGGGCGCCATTTACGGGGTGGATAAAGGAGATGTTTACTGGGCCGCCTCGGATATCGGATGGGTGGTGGGCCATTCCTATATTGTTTACGCCCCTCTTTTTAAGGGTTGCACCACCATTCTGTTCGAAGGCAAGCCCGTCGGGACCCCGGATGCCTCCACCTTCTGGCGGGTCATCTCCCAGCACAAGGTCAAGACCCTGTTTACGGCGCCCACGGCTTTCAGGGCCATCAAACGGGAAGATCCCAAAGCTCTCTTAATGAAAAACTTTGATCTGTCCTGTTTTAATTATCTCTTTCTTGCCGGGGAAAGACTGGACCCGGATACCCTGTTCTGGGCGGAAAATGCGCTCAAAGTTCCGGTCCTGGATCACTGGTGGCAGACGGAAACCGGCTGGGCCATTGCTGCCAACTGCACCGGGCTCCACCGGTTCAAAGTCAAACCCGGCTCTCCGACCAAGGCTGCACCGGGATGGAACCTGGCAGTTCTCGGAAGCGACGGCCATCCTGTCAAGCCCGGAGAAATCGGGGCCCTGGTGGCCAAACTGCCCCTTCCTCCGGGAACCCTGCCCACCCTCTGGCAGAATGACCAGCGGTATAAGGATTCCTATTTGAAAGAATTCCCGGGCTATTATGAAACCTCTGATGCCGGGTTCATAGATGAGGACGGGTATGTATACGTCATGGCCAGGACCGACGACATTATCAATGTGGCCGGCCACCGCCTTTCCACCGGGGCCATGGAAGAGGTCATTGCCGGGCATCCCGACGTGGCCGAATGTGCCGTCATGGGGGTGGCCGACGACCTGAAGGGCCAGGTTCCGCTGGGGATGATGGTGCTGAATGCCGGTGTGGACCGGAACCCGGAAGATATCGTCAAAGAAGTCATTCTTCGGGTCAGGGACAAAATCGGGCCCGTGGCTGCCTTTAAAACCGCCACCGTTGTCAAGCGGCTGCCCAAAACCAGATCCGGCAAGATCCTGAGGGGAACCATGAGATCCATAGCCGACAAAAAAGACTATAAGGTACCGGCTACCATAGACGATTATGCCATCCTGGATGAAATCGAAGAATCTCTCGGCAAAATCGGATATGGGAAAAAAGCCTGAAATTTTTAAGATCAACCTTTAGCCAATGATGAAGATGAGGGACGGAAAGGAGGTGGTGGTGTATGCCGTGATTATCCTGCAAACAGATAATCTTGTGAGTTCCGATCAAACCCAATTTAAGATGTAACTCAAGGAGACAAATTATGGAGTCAAAAGTTATGTGGGTCTGGGCAATGTTAATACTCTATTGTATTTATTGCTTCTGGTGGGGGTTAAAAGGCTTCTTCAGCGAAAAAACCCAGTCCGGCTATGCCATTGCCGGAAGGTCCATCCCCTTTGCCGCATTTTTAATGGCAGCCACGGCCGCCTCATTTTCCGGATGGACCTTTATCGGGCATCCGGGCTTGATCTGGAAGGCCGGACTGGCCTATGCCTTTGCCTCATTCTACGTACTCACCATTCCCATCACCGGCGCCTTTTTTGCCAAAAGAAACTGGCTCATGGGAAAACGGTACGGATTCATCACCCCGGGCGACATGTTCGCTTACTATTACAACAGCGAAGCGCTCCGCTGGCTGTCCGTCCTGACGGCGTTTCTCTATTCCATTTTCTATTGCGGGCTTCAGCTCATTGCCGCAGCCAAACTCTTTTACTGGGTGGCCGGGGTTCCCCAAACCATCGGCCTCTGGTTCATGGCAGGGATTGTCTGGTTCTATGTGGTGACCGGCGGTCTGAAAGCCAGTACCTGGGTCGGGGTGATTCAGTTCCTTCTCCTGGTGGGCGGCATTATCCTGTTAGGGGTTTATGTCGTCATTGACCCCCTTTTCGGCGGATGGTCGGCCTTTTCCGCATCCCTGGCCACGCTTGAGCCCAAATTATTGACCGTTCCGAGAATCATTAATTTCGGTCTGGGCGGCGGGTGGACCGCCGTCATGATCCTGACCTATATGTTTGCCCTCATGGGCATCCAGTCCTCCCCTGCCTTTACCCTCTGGAATTTCGGCATCAAATCCCCGAAACCCCTGGCCTGGCAGCAGGTCTTCATGTCCACCTTTGTGGTCGGCTTTGCCCTGTTCTTTTTTACCGCCTTCCAGGGCATGGGCGCAAAAATCCTTGAACTGGCCGGACAACTGGCCCCCAAAGTAGATGGGGATGTCGTACCCATGCTCATGGCAAAATTCCTCCCCGGCCCGGCCCTGGGTCTTGTCTTCCTGGGCGCAATCGCCGCCATCCATTCCACGGCCGCCCCCTATATCGGCACCGGCGGCACCATCATCCAGAGGGATGTATGGTGGAGATATGTGAGAAAACAGGGAGGGTCCAATAACGAACAGATCTGGACCAACCGCGTTTTTGTCACCCTTTTGACCCTTGCCGCTGTTATTGTTTCTATCACGGCCACGGATGCCATTGTTATGATCGGCGGGTTTGCAACGGCCTTTGGGACCATCATGTACCTGCTGTTGATCGGCGTTCACTACGGGTTTAAATTCCCTAAAATAGGCGCTGTTCTGGGCATGATAGCCGGCATCGCGGCCTGCTTTGTAACCTATTATGTCTATCAATACCCTCTTTCCATGCACACGGCCTTCTGGGGGATCTTTGCCGGTCTTGTGGTGGCCTATCTTTGCAGAGGAATAGGATTCAAAGACAGCGAAGAAACCATTGCCCGCCAGAAAGAGGTGAGAACATGGATAAACTCCATTGACGCACCTTCTGAAAACGGCCAAAAATGGCGGAACCGGATGAAGATCCTCGTCCCGGTGTGGTATTTCTTTGCCCTGGGACCCGGCATCATGATGGGCAATACAGGCTTTTCCATTGCCGGGTTCCCGCCCCTCTGGTCCTGGCAGATCGTCTGGTGGATCGTCGGTATCGTGATGATGTGGGCCCTCTGCTTTAAAGCGGAAATGGCCACCACTTCAGAAGAACAGATTCGCCGGGCCGATGTTGAGCTCATGAATGTCACCAAAGACTCGGATTAATTTAACCCTTTAAGGAGAACATATCATGGCTTTAGAAGATAAATGGCTGGTTGGCGTCATCCTTTTCTGCATCCTGTTTGTTGCCAGTTTCGGCGTGGGATTGTGGGGATAATTTTTCAATTCAAATGAACCTGTAAAAAAGAAGAATTCCGGATATTTCTTCCGGAATTCTTCTTGCCTTTTATACCATGATGCAGACCAACCGATTCTGGAAATTTGTCTTTCTCACCCTGATTGCGACCCTTATGGTCATGGCCGGCATCATCTTTTTTCTGTGGCAGAAGTTGACCACCGCTGAGATCCATGCCCTTTCCGGCATTGCCGTTAAAGACATATCCTATATCACCAGCCTGTTTCTCGTTTTTGCCTTTGTGGCATTCATCGGTCTCCAGATCATTTATCTCACCTATATCAAACCTCTGAAAACCTTTTGTGCGGAAGCGGAACTTATTTACTCCACCAATCCTTCCCACCGGATTAAAATCTCCGGGAACAGGGATTTCAAGCGATTGGCCATTGTCATCAATGATTTTGCCGACATG
Organism: uncultured Desulfobacula sp.; assembly: GCA_964484555.1. Lineage (GTDB taxonomy): Bacteria > Desulfobacterota > Desulfobacteria > Desulfobacterales > Desulfobacteraceae > Desulfobacula. The sequence continues at coordinate 17,862 of CAZAHK010000010.1, read as the reverse complement.
TTTGAAAATCTGAACAAGGCCATCACGGAACAGATCCTGAATGCCCGAAAAGAAACGGAAAAAGAAAGAAACCTCCTGGCTGCCATCATGTCCGAACTTCCCCAGGGGGTGATCATCTGTAATTCAAACGGCCGGATTCTTTTATTCAATTCCCTGGCTAAAAAAATATTCACCCCGGCTTCCGGTCAAGGCCGGTCTGAAATTTTCCTGGGTCTTGGCCGATCCGTGTTCCACCTTTTGGATAAGGCCCTCATTGCCCATGCCCTTGAAGAAATCGAAGACCGTCTGGAGAGTCCCGGACAAAATATGGCTTCCAGTTTTATCTCACCCATTCATACCGGCCGTCTGATCAGCGCCGAAGCCATCCCGGTCCTTGACCCGGAAAACCGGATGACGGGGTTCATTCTGGCCTTTCAGGATGTCACCGATGAAATCAATCTCTATGATGCCACCCATGAAAAACTCATTTCCCTTAAAACCAATCTGGACATCCAGGTTCAAAAGGTCAGAGAGATGATCAATACGGCATGCCTCAGTCCCCATGACACCCCCTTTCTTCACCAGGAATTCATGAAGACCGTTGACCTCTGGCCCAGCCAATATGAAGAGGTATCCGAAGACCTTCTTGAGGCCATATCCACCCGGCTGCCCCTGACCCGGCATCTGCTGAAAAATTTTCTTGCCGGTGTCAAACAAAAGGTAAAACACGTCCATGATATTCATTTAAACCTTTCCCTGGATGATGAAAATTCATATCTGCTGGCCGATACCTATTCATTTACGGCGGCCTTGATTTTCCTTTTACAAAACCTCTCGGAAATGACCGGACAACTTGTTTTCGATCTTTTCCTCATTCAAAAAAAAGGATTCCTTGTTTTTGACATTTCATGGGACGGCCCTTGGCTTTTAAAAGACCACATTGAACAGCTCATGCAAAAACGGATCAATTCCCTGCCCAGTCTTTTTTATGTTCTGAGGCAGAACAAAGCCTCCTTTGAAGTGATCTGCGACAATCATGAAAAATCCTCCCGGATCCGTATCATTGCAAGAGCCGGGTCAAAGACCCAGGCAAAGGAAAAACACCAGGCTCCGGTCATTACCGGCAGCAGACCAGAATTTTATGACCTTGATCTTTTCAGAACCGATGAAGAAGACAATGACCTTTTCAACACAGACTTAAAAAACATTACCTATACGGTTTTTGATACGGAAACCACCGGCCTGAACCCGGACGGCGGGGATGAAATCATCTCCCTGGCCGCCGTCAGGATCGTGAACCACCGGATCATCTACCAGGACATCTTTGAGGAATTGGTGGACCCCAAAAGGGATATTCCCATGGAATCCTACCGGATTCACGGTATTAATTATGAGATGGTGACCGGGAAAAAAGATATCCGGACCATTTTACCGGCATTCAAGGATTATGCTGCGGAAACCGTTCTTCTGGGGCATAATATCGCCTTTGACATGAAAATGTTCAAGGTCAAGGAAAAACAGACCGGCATCAGGCTTATGAACCCGGTTCTGGATACCTTGCTTTTGTCGGCTGTCCTTCACCCGGTCCATGCCCGTCATGATATGGAAAGTATTGCCGAACGCCTGGGGGTTAATATTATCGGCCGGCATACCGCCCTCGGGGATGCCATTGCCACGGCGGAAATTTTTTTAAAGCTGATCCCCCTTTTGAACAGCAATGGGGTCCTGACTTTACGGGATGCTGTTAAAGCATCCAAAAAATCCTATTATGCGCGGTTGAAATATTAATGAAGATTATCATTGATCTGAAAACCAGTAACATGCTACCTGATTGGAGATTAATCCTATATTGAAGGAGATTCCCATGCAAAATTCCTCTCTGAGCGCCTTCGCACTTGCTTCCATTGCAGCGGCCATTGTCCTGTTCTGTGTCGTTTTCGGCGGATATACCAGTTTTTACAGATCCCAGAACCGCATTGAAGATTCAAAAACAGCCCTTGTGGAATCCTGCCGGGAAAGGATGCTGTTATTGCCCGTGCTTTCCGGTTTCTTGGAAAGGGTGAGCCCGGACATTCCGCCCCCCATGGGTCAGGAAAAAGCCAATGCCCTTCTGAGGGACGTCCTTCAGCAGAAACGCCCCCTTGAGGAAAAAATGACAAAGGAATTTGAAAATTCTCAAACCGGTCTGACACTGCAGATCAAAGAGATTTTTGCCCGGTTAAAAGATATTTCCGAGCTGAAAAGCATGGAAGAGATTGAATCCTTAAAACAAAAATTTTTCAAGGCCCAGGACAATCTCTATATAGCCGGAGATCAATACAATTACGAGGTTTCCTATTTCAACGGGAGAGTCCAAAGTTTTCCGGTTTCTTTAATCGCAAAACTGTTCAGTTTCCATGAAATCATCTATTATCCCTTTTCAGACCAGGCCTTTTTGCCTTCCCGGAAGGCATTCGAACCCTGAACGAGTGAGAATCACGGATATGAGTTTATTTCAAAAAAAATCACGGCTTTTCCCCTTCTCTGTTCTTCCCGAAACAGAGGAGAAGGCAGTATTCAATGCCTTCTCCTATGAAAAATATTCAAAGCATACGGTCCTTCTGGAGCAGGAGCTGACCCGGGTTGAAAAACTGTATATTCTGTCCAAGGGACTAGGCCGTTATTGTTTTGAAGACCACCATACAAAAATCCTGAACGGAGAGCTGAATCCGGGGGACAATTTCGGCGGAATTTCCATCCTCTTTAACGAAGGGATTTCCATCCGGTCCCTGGAGGTTCTGGAAGATTCCGTGTTTGTTACCCTGGATGCGGATATCTTCCTGAGCCTGTGCCGGAATTATCCCGTATTCCAGGATCATTTTACCGCTGAATTCGGAAAATGCATGCTGAATAAAGCCTTTGCCGGAATCATGGCCAGGCAGATCCGGGATAAGGAATTCAGTCTGCCTTTTTTCAACCGGCCCATATCTTCGGTTTTCAAACCCAATATTTCCACCTGCTCCAGGGAAACCCCCATAGAAGAGGCTGCCGTTAAAATGAGCCGGAACAATGCCAGCGCCATCCTGATCAAAAACAACGAGCAAACCATTGAGGGAATCGTCACGGATGCGGATTTGAAACACAAGGTGGTGACGGGCCGGCATGACCCGTCGGAGCCCATATCTGCAATCATGTCCTCTCCCTTGATTTCCATTTCCGCCGATGCCCAGGTTTTTGAAGCCTTTTTAACCATGTACGACCATGACAAACGGCATATTGCGGTTTACAGCCGGTCCGGTGATATCACAGGCATCATCAGCCAGAAAGATCTGATTTCTGCCCAGACGGAATCCGCTTATCTGTTGATAAAAACCGCCATGTCCGCCCGTTCCATAAAAGAAATCGAAAACATTCATTCAAAGCTTGAAAAAATGCTTTTTGACCCCCTGAGAAACGGGGCAAACCCGGAATACATCACCCGGCTTATCTCTGCATGTTCAGATGCCGTCATCAATAGAATCATCCATTTTTCCATGGAAAAAGCCGGACCCCCGCCCTGCCGGTTCGCCTTTCTGACCATGGGATCCGAAGGCCGGGAAGAGCAGACCCTGATATCAGACCAGGACAATGCCATTGTTTTCGAAGACACACAAGATCCTGAAAATGCAAAGGCCTATTTTGACGGCCTGGCCGTTTTGATCTGCGACCAGCTTGATATGGCCGGATACAGTTTCTGCAAAGGCGGAAATATGGCCAAAAACCCGAAATGGTGTCAGCCCCTGTCCCAGTGGAAAACCTATTTCAACGCCTGGATCAGAACATCAAACCCGGAAAATCTTCTTTATTCCAGTATCTTTTTTGATTTCCGGGGAACCTTTGGCGATACCCTTCTCGCCGATGAATTAAAACATTTTCTTTTACATACCATAAACGGCTGGCCCGGTTTTTTGCGGCACCTCGCGGAAAACGCCCTTTATTACAAACCGCCCATCGGCATGTTCGGCAAACTTCTGGTTGAAACCGAGGGAGATGAAAAAGGATATCTGGACTTGAAGAGCGCCATGCTGCCCATTATTGATTTTTCAAGAATCTACGCCCTCAAAAATGGGATTTCACAGACCAACACCCTGACCCGGCTGTTCAGGCTATATACCCGCCATGCCCTGACCGGCAAGGAATATATGGATATCGTCCGGGGCTATAATTATATGATGCAGCTTCGATTTATGCGACAGATTACCACCATCATGGATGAGCAAAGGAAACCGGACAATTTTATCAATCCCCGGAACCTCTCCTCCATTGATCATCTCCTTTTAAAAGAAATTTTCAGATTGATTGAAAAGCTCCAACAAAAACTCGATCTTGAATTCACAGGGAATATCTAATATGAAAGCTTATATTAACCTAAAAAAAACAGGAGGTTCGGTATGAAACGAAAAACAGGTATTATTTTCTCATGGCTGGTGGGGCTGATTCTGGTAGTGATGTTGCACAACTCCTTTGCAGCAGACAAAACCGTTGAATTTACGTCAGTGGATGAAGGCGGTGTGATTTCGATTTATCCGGATTCCTTTCCCGTTGAACGGGCCATCAAAGGCAAGGTCAAAGGATTCAGCAAAGAAGAGATAACCGGTTTGGGACTGACCGTTGAAGTTCTGGTGATTGATGTTCTCCATGGACCCATCCCCATTGAAAAAAACGGCAAATGGAAAATAAAAGTCACTCTCAAAGATGCAGACCTTGTTTTAAAAGCGATTGTAAAAGACAAAACCGGCAAAGAGCTTGCCGCGACCTCCATCAAGGCAACGGCTTCAGGAGAATTTTAGGCTTCACACTCCCGCCCTTTAGGGCGGGGGTATATCTTTCATTGATGCTTTCTGTAACCCGGGCCGGCCTTAATTTTTCCCCCGGAATTGACAATGGGCATTTAATTTAATATTCTCACCTATCAAGCCATCCCAACATCGTCGTCATTTTTTCGGAGACCCTTATGAATAATATCGATAAAAATTTTAAAAAAGATGATGCCCTCTTCTTTGCCGAAGAATCGACTCCTTCCCTAAAGCAAAGCGAGAAGCAAACCCCTGGATTCAAACTTCTGATTGTTGACGATGAAAATGAAATCCATGTCATGACAAAACTTGTTCTATCCGATTATTCCTATAACGGGTCCTCTTTGGAATTTTTATCCGCCTATTCCGCCAAAGAAGCCAGACAACTGGTCAAGGACCATCCGGATGCAGCCTGCATCCTTCTGGATGTGGTAATGGAAACCCAAGAGGCCGGCCTTGATGTGGTGCGTTTTATCCGGGAAGAAGAAAAAAACGATAAACTTAGAATTATCCTGAGAACGGGTCAGCCCGGCAAAGCCCCTGAAAAAAAAATCATCCTGAACTATGATATCAATGATTATAAAGAAAAAACCGAACTGACCACTCAAAAGCTTTTTACCACCATCACAACGGCTTTAAGATCCTATACCCATCTGGTTGAGCTTGAGAAAAAGACAAAAGAAATTGCTGATAAGAATCTAAGACTCAACGAAGAGATCGCCAGAAGAATTGTAGCAGAATCCAATCTGACCAAATATAACCGCAGCCTTGAAAAAATGATCGACAATAAAAGCACCCGTCTGAAAACAGCCATCACTGCTTTGAAAATAAAGGAAAAAGAACTTCTGGATGCCCACAAATCAGCAGCCGTGGGGGACATCTCATTGGTCAATATCACCCGGCTGAATGCTTCCGGGGACCGGCTGAAAGCAAACCTGAACCTCATGGACCGGTACAGGGCGGATATGACTCTTTTGCTTGAAAAATATGAAATTTTGCAGAGCCTTATTTCGCCGCCTTTAAAAGGGCCCGAGGCGCCAATCGTCAAAACGGCCACCACCCTGAAGGATATCGACCAGCTTAAAAAAGACATTGATCTTGATGAAATACTGGCCAACTACCCTGATATTATCAAGGACTCAACAGAGGGCATAGAACAGATTTCAAAGGCTGTAAACGATATCCGATGTTTTATCGCCATCAAGGACGAACCCTTGAAGAAAACAGATGTGAACCGTCTTTTAAAAATCGTGTGTTCTGAATTAAAAGAGTCTTTCGGCCCAAAAATAGGACTTCAGACGGACTTTTCCGATATCCCGGAAATCAGTATCGCTGAAAAAAACATAAAAAAATCATTTCATGAAATTATTAAAAATGCGTTTGAGGCTATTCCCTCAAAAGGTATTGTCTCTGTTTCAACCGCCTGTGATGATACCCATATCACCATTTCCATCAGCGATATCGGGAATGGAATTGCACCTGACCATATGGATCAGATTTTCAAACCCTATTTTTCCGTTCATAAACCCCAGGGAAAAGGACTGGGGCTTTCCTTTGCCAGAAGTGCCGTTTTAAGCTGCAACGGCACCTTTCAACTGACAAGTACAAAAAATGAAGGCACCAATGTCACCATCACCTTTCCGCTCAGCCCTGCCGAAGACCTCTAAGGTTATTTCAGAGTCTGAATTCTTCTTTGCAGTGATCGCAGAAGGAAGTTGCCGGGACCTGCTTGCAATGATGGCATTTATCCATTAAATACCGGTCCTTGCCTTGCTCTTGACCGCACTCGGGGCAACGCCAGTTTTTTTTTGTCGGCAGGATCTTATGACAGTGAGGACATTTGATGGGAAATCTCCTGAAAATAAAAAACAGGACCATGGCAAACAGCAGAAAAGGACCCATCAGTTTAAACTCAGGACTCTTGGCGAATTCATCAAATTCCCCGGCGCCGCTTAAAATCACGTACATCAGAAAAGCGATGGTGGTAATGGCCAAAAATTTAAACCGGAAATGGAAAAATACACTTTGCAACGGTTTCCCTTCCATGGTTCTGCCCTCCCTGTTCTTATTTTAATGAAAAATTCACCCGGCCGGCCTGGTTGGTTTCTTCTTTTTTGACTGCCGAGGGTTCGAGCAAAAAGATCCTTTCCTTTTCAACCTTTCCTGTGGAAAGGATATAGGCTTTTGTATTTTCCGCCCTTGTTAAGGCCAAAGACCGAAGGTCATATTCATCCAAAGTAATATGGGTGATCAAAAGCTTTTTTTTCTCTTCAAGGTCCAGCTTCTTTTTACCGCCCTTTTCATCCCTGGGTTTGGGGAATTCCGCCCGATCATAAACCTTTTCAATATATTTTTCTTTTTCTTCCGGGGTGAGGGGTTCGGTAACGGCTTTGGGTGAAGACAGGGAATACCATGCTTGTTTAGATCTTTCTTCTTTTAACAAATCCTCAAACCGCTTTTCCCGAATACCTTCACCATCCCGGATGGGATTATAAACCCCCTGGATTTCTATTTTGACGGAGGGTTTTTCCTTCAGAATTTCAGCCAGTTTGTCTATTTTTTCGTGCTCGCTTTCCTTTATCCGGCCCTCCCCGAATTCGAATTCGGCAAAACTCAGTTCCTCCCCTCCCCCGAACAGGGAGCCGAGAATGGAAAAGGGAGAAGTGATGACTTTCAGGATCATATTACCCATCATTTTCAGAATGATCGAGCTCAGTTTGAATTCAGGATCATCCAGCCTGCCTTCCACGGGCAGGTCAAGATCGATCTGACCGGCCCTGTTTTTTAAAAGAGATATAGCAAGGCCGATGGGCAGGGAGGTGGCATGTTCGCTGTCCACCTTTTCGCCCAGCTCGAAATTATCAAACCGGGCCCGGTTTTCCGACTTTAAAACATTGCCGTCAATCAGGTATTTCAGATCCAGAATAAGCTTTCCCTTTTCAATCTTATACCCCAGATACTTGGATGCATAAGGGGTGAAATTGGACAACTCAATATCTTTAAATGACACATCGATTTCAGCAAATTTCTTTTCCGCCAAAAGGTTCACCGTCCCCAGGATTTCAAGGGGCGAGGAAGCACCATGAAGCCCTTGCAGGTGAAGCTTGGCCCGGGATTCTTCCTTGGATGAAAGCCCGGTCAGAGAACCGGCGATCTCTTTCATATCAGCCTTGTAATTGGGTTTGGTCAGATAATCTGAAAAATCGATATTTCCGCCTTGCAGGGTGATCTTTTCAATATTGATCATAGGCTTTTGGGAAGCCGGCTCTGCCGTCTCAGGCTCCAGGGCGGCTGTGGTCTCCTGTGAGGTCTCGGATTTAAAAATCGAAGATACATTGAGTTCCCCGGATTCGCTCACCATAATTTTGGAATAAAAATCCGTGAGAGAGATTTCCTTGGCATTGATCTCTACCGGAAAAAGGGAGATATCCAGCCCTGTCAAATAGAGAGAATTGCAATTGAAAAAATCTTGTTTTGTTTTTTTATCAAGGCTTGAAAATCCGGCGACAGAGCTTTCCCCTGCAAAATTAAGAATTTCTCCGGATTTTTGTTGCATATCCATAGAAAGCGTTCCCTTTAAATTGATATTTCCGTCCGTGACAAGGATTTTGACGGCATCACCGAAATAGGGCTGGAGGGTTTGAATGTCTATTTTTTCAAGGTTAATATCCAGCCCTGCCGTTTGACCCAAGGGATTTACATCACCGGAAATCTCGATTTTGCCGTTCTTGCCCCAGGTCATCCGGGTATTGAGTTTTCCTTTTTCCTTATCGGAATTCCGGAATTCCTCGGCCTTCATGGAAATATCCGAGAGTTCAATATGTACGGCCTCGGCTGGGCTCAGATCCTTGAAGGTAATATCGAATCCGGTTGCATCAAAGGTATTCAATGTAACGGACCACGGAGAATCAGGCTGGGGTTCCGGCGTATCTGACGGTTCGTCTGTCTTGCCGGCAGGTTTTGGGACTGTTTTTTGGGTTTTCCCATCCGCTAAAAAGGCTTCGGCAAGATTGATCCGGCCCTGGTCGTCCCTTTTGATCAGGATTTTCCCCTTTTGGGCGCTAATGGTGCCGGTGTCCAGGGTTCGGTTCTCCATATCAAAGGTTGATCCCGTTATTTTGAATTCCGGGATATGGATCATCTCTTCTTTGGCTTTGCGGTCCATCACACTCAGGGACTGAATCGAAATTTCCCGGTTGGTGATCATCATCCGGTTTTCATCCTTTGATATGTCAAAGTCCAGGGCAAGATTCAAGGCCCCGTCCCGGATATCAAAATTGACGAGGTTCTCATAATAGGGGGCATACCGGTTGATCAAAAGATTGCCGAGACTGAGGCTGCCTTTGGCTTTGACCGGTCCGGTCTGAAACTCTCCCTTGGAATCAAATGTTTCACCGGAAAGGCTGGTAAAATTCACCTGGAATTCTCCGGACATGGCCTCCCCTGCCTTTAACCGGGTCACGGTCAGGTTTAACGGTGAAAGGGTGGTTTCAAAGGGGGTCTTGTGGGTCGGATCTTTAAAGGCAATAACGGCCTCTTTAATCTCAAGGTCATCCAGGGAAAAGACAAAGGGCCTTCCTTTTGTATTCTCTTCAGCCGGGGAGGGTTTGGGGATATAGCCCAAAAGGGTCAGGCCGCCGTTCTGATCCCGCTCAAGATTCAATTTTGGCGAGGAGAGCAGAACCTTTGACATATTCAATTGGCCTGAAAGAATATCTGAATCTGAGATATCTATGGAAAGAGAGGGAAAGCTTAGTATTGGTTCATCCCCATTTCCGATGATGTCAACATTGGCTGCATCGACCTTACCGCCTATCACAAGGGACAGCTTTGAATCTTTCCGGGTGATCTCTGCATGGAGGTCCAGACCCAGGTCAAAACCGGTCAGCCGAAGATTTTCAGGTAACGGCAGATAGGCCAGATAATGCGTCACATTCACATCTGAAATCTTAAGAACCGCCTTGGTTGTTAAATCATCGGCAAAAGGAGTGGAATCAAGCCGGATACCGCCTTTTGCCCCATTAAAAACAAATTGGATATCACTCTTTGCCGGATGAGTGATATCTTTTTGTCTGCTGCTGAGCAGCGGCAAAAGAAAAGAAAAATCCTTTATTTGATGGGTGACGTTTGTTTTTTTGTCTTCAAAATCAATTTCGCCACCAACAATTTGAACATTCTTTAATACAAATCCGAAAATCCCCTTTTTGTCTTCACCCTTGGTTTGGTCTTCTCCGGCCCGGGTATTGTCTTTTTTCATCAGGTCTGAAAAATTAAAGGACCCATCCGCATTTTGGATGATCTTAATATGGGGTTTTTCAAGGGAGAGTTCTGAAACGGACGGGGTCAGTATAAATAGGGAAGCAGCACTCAGGTTAATGAAAATCTTATCGGCAGATACAAAAACATCCTTGTCTTTATCCATGATGCTCAGGCCCTCCATTCCCGCGGTCAGGGAAAAGGGATTCACCGTCATTCGGTCAAGGGTAACCTCCCGGTTCAGGGCCTCTGCCAATTTTTCACGGATGATATTCTTTCCCAGGACAGGAACAAGAAAAAAGCCGACCAAAGCATATAAAACGATAACAGCGCCTGAAATCGCCAGTATTTTTTTTGAACGGTTTGATCTGATGCCCATATTCCCTCCGTTTAGATAATTCCAAAAAGCGGACCGCCCTTTTTCCCCATTTCCCTGACCCTTGCTTCAACCGATGGATCACGTTCCAGAACCCCTGCATGGAAGGGTTTGATCCTGGCATCGATGATAAGGGGTTCTCGGCACCCCCAGTGCTTAAACCTTATTTTTTCATCCACCCCGTAAACGTCATGGGAGGGGTTTGATCTTAGAAAGGTCACCCATAAGAAATTTGAAAACGAGTCCCCGGCAAAGCCCGTATCATCCACCACCACCATCAGAGGGATGGATGCGAGTCCAACCTTTCCCAATAAATGCGCCTTTAATCGATTGATCTCTATTTTCCCCTGAGCATAGGTTTTAAAGGCCGGGCCCCGGACAAGGGCCATACCCGGAGCAACCAGCCTGGGTTCACTGAAATCATGGGGAAGAGAAAAGCCCTGTGGAAATTCAAAGCTCAGGTGGCGTCTCTTTTCTCCGGCCGCTGCCATGATGAGTTTGGAGCCCTGGTTGATGTTCTGCGTCGAATAGTCAAGGGTATCCATGGATGTTTCCGTGAGAAAATGAAGGTCCGAGGAAAAATCAAGCCTCTCCAGCATATGGATCAAAAAGGCCTTGGGATCATTGACATCAAGTGACGGATTGTCCTCATGGGCGCAGATCAACAGATATTTTGCAAGGGAGAGCTGGCCTGTTCCCAGCACCCGGGCCGCATGGGTCAACAGTTCCCGGGGACGCCGGTTCTCATAGGGCAGATACCGCTCATGGGCTTTCACCAGCAAAAGCGGGTGGACCCCGGCCTCATCCACGGCATTGACCGCAGTCACCCCAGGAATTTCGGCCTTTACGGCCGAGCCGGCAATCTCATGAATCAGTCTTCCGAAATTCGAATCTTCCTGGGGCGGCCGTCCCACCACGGTAAAGGGGAAGACGGCATTTTTTTTGTGATGGACGGATGTGACCTTGATATAGGGGTAGTCATGGGCCTGGGAATAATAGCCCAGATGATCTCCAAAGGGCCCTTCCCTCTTTGTTTTTCCCGGAACAACCATGCCCGTGATACAGAAGTCGGCATCGGCGGAAAAGACCTGCTGATGGTGAATGCGATACCTAAAATTTCGACCCGCCAGTGCCCCGGCAAAGGCGATCTCGGGAACTCCTTCGGGAAGGGGCATGATCGCGGCCAACGTATGGGCGGGCGGGCCGCCTATAAAAATGCTGACTTTCAGTGCCTGATGCTGTTCCAGGGCTTTTTTATGATGATCGCCGATTCCCCGGTGCAATTGATAATGGAGGCCAATCTCCCGGCCGGGCAGATAATCATTACCTGAAATCTGAATCCGGTACATGCCCAGATTGGAGCGCAGGATGGAATCATGATCCGGGTCCCTGGAAAAGACCTGGGGCAGCAGGATAAAGGCTCCCCCGTCCCCGGGCCGGCACTGGATCATGGGAAGGTCCTGAATCCCGCAGGTATTCTCCATGACCTTGGGGTGAAGGCTTTTCAAGGGGAGGGCATGAACCAGGGATGAAAGGGCGGATAAGATTTTTTTAGGTTGCCTCAAACCCAGCCCCGGATCAGACCTCAGATCCACCAGGGCCTTCACCGATTGAAGCTCCGGTTCAAAAATCTTCAGGGTCCGCTCATAGGTGCCGAAAAGATTTGAAACCGCCGGGAACCGGCTGTTCCGGACGTTTAAAAACAGCACGGCCGGGCCCTCGGCCTCAAATACCCGACGGGTGATCTCGGCCATCTCAAGATAGGGGTCCACGGGCTCCTTGATCTTTATCAGCTCTTTTTCCTTCTCAAGAAAAGACAGGCAGTGTCCAAGACTTTGAAATTTCATCGCTTATTTGGCATAACCCCATTGTTTCAGCCGGGCATAGGCATGTTGGGAATATTTATTCTGCTGATAATTGATCATTTTCAAATATTTCATATATTGGTTTGCGGCCGGTTCTTTGTCTCCGTTGTTATCCAGGCAATACCCCCGGAAAAAAGCCATCTGGGGATTACCCGGCAGAATTTCCTCACACCGGGTAAAATCCGTATAGGCGGCTGAGAATTTTTTTTGTTCGATATTGGCGATGCCTGAAACATAATGTCCCTGGGATTCGGACGGGTATAAGGTTTTGGCGGTTTCGGCATAGGACAGGGCCTCGGGGAATTTTTTCCGGATGAGCAGGCATTTTGCCATGACCACATGGGCGGTATAATCCGCCTTTGACTTTTGGATGGATTGTTTAACGGCAGTCTCGGCCTTGTCATAGTTCTTGGACGCCATGAATTTTTCTCCTTCCTGCAAAAGCTCAATGGCTTCTTTTTTATTTCTTAAGGAGGCGGTATTGTCCATATACCGGTCACGGTTCAATGCAAATTCCTTTGAATGCAGATATTGTCCGCCCTCCCTCTGTCTTGCGGCGTCCAGCCGTTCCGAACTCATGGGATGGGTGGAAAACAGCATGGCGGCGGAATTGGGCTTTTCCCTGTTCAGGGAATCCAGCATTTCCATGAGCCCCACAAAGCCTTTGGAAGGATATCCGGCTTTGACCATATATTCATTGCCCAGGGCATCGGCCTCCCTTTCATTGTCCCGGCTGTATTTGGACAGAAAAAGTCCCTGGCTGAGGGCGCCCAATTGCTGGGTCAGGTCACCGAAGGCCGATCCCTGGGTGCCTGCCGCAAGGGACAACCCGCCGATGAGAAGAGAGGAAATCTGACTCTTGGACACCTGTTCCGCCGTATGCCGGGCATTGACATGACCCAGTTCATGGCCCAGAAGAGAAGCCAGTTCCGCCTCATTGTCCAGCTTCAGAAGAATCCCCCGGGTTACCGCAATGGACCCCCCGGGAAAGGCATAGGCATTGATATAGGTTGCGTTCACACATTTGAAGGAATAGGGCATCTGAGGCCGGTGAACATTACCGAGCAATCCTTTGCCCACGGTAGAAACATATTGATTGAGCCTGTCATCCTGGCTTATGCCGTAGTCCGAAGAAATCTGAAAAGGAGACTGTTGCTTATCAATGGCGATTTCCTGTGGCTCGGAAACCATCATGAGCTGATTTTTTCCCGTGACCGGATCAATGGCGCATCCGGCTAACAAACCTGCACCGCCAAGGCCGGCAGACACTGTCATGGAATATTTTAAAAACTGTCGTCGGGATAACGGCTTGTATAGGACTGATCTTTTCATGAGTTTTCCCCCTTGTTTCTTAATTCTTTTTGTATGGCAAGCCCGAGATCCTGAAGCGAATAGGGTTTTTTGATGAAATCACCGGCGCCCAGAGACTTTGCTTTTTCAATATCCCGGCCCATGGTTTGACCGCTTGTGATTATCGCTTTTATTTTGGGATCAATCAATAACAATTGTTCATAGGTTTCCCACCCGTTTAAACCAACGGACAAATTCATATCCAGAACCACAAGATCAATTTTATGGGACCCGGCATAGGAGACGGCTTCCTCACCCGTAGAGACCACATCGACGTTATAGCCCAGCCGTCTGATCATATTGGCGGCGATTTTCTGCTGGGACGGCAGTTCCTCCACCACCAGTATGGCCTCATGGTTTCCGGAATAATCGGAAAACGTGGCCGTAAAAATGGGGTCGCCCTTTACCGCCTCCATCTCCCTTTGGTCCGGCAAGGGAAAATACAGGGTAAAAAAGGTCCGGCCCCTGGAGCAGCCCACATGGATATAGCCTTTGTGATCATGGACCACATTCCAGACAATGCTTAAGCCGAGTCCGGTCCCGGAGCGTCCAAGAACTTTTTTCGAATAAAAGGGCTCAAAAATATGGTCCCTGTCTTCTTTAGAAATCCCATGGCCGGTATCCATGACCGTAAACCTCAAAAAGCGGCCATTTTCGATCATTTCATATCCTTTGATGCGTTGCCGGCGGAATTGAGCCGGCCCAGTTTCCAGAACAATTTTTCCCGGCTTTTCTCCCAGGGCTTCCACGGCATTGGAAACCAGATTCATAATAATTTTCTGCATATGGATTTTTGAAGCCGTGATGAGCGGCAGATCAAAACCATAATGCTTGACGATTTCAACATGGGGGTAATTTCTTTGTAACCCCATGAATTCCAGGGAATTGAGATAGTCTTCAATCATATCATTGAATCGAACCGGTTCCCGGATTTGAACCGACCCCCTGGCCAGGGTCAACATTTCGTCCACAATGGCCAATGCCCTGCGGCCCGAATCCTTGATCAGTTTGACCGGCTCAATCAGGTGGCTGCCCTTTGGCAGGTCCATTAAAACAATATCAGGGATGGATGACAGGCCGGACAGAACATTATTGAGATCATGGGCCACGCCGCCTGCAAGAATGCCGAAGGCTTCCATTTTTTTGGATCGTTCAAGTTCTTTTTGCAATCTGTTTTTTTCAAGGGTGGCGATCCGTTTTTCTGTGATGTCCCGGACGCTGAATAAAAAAGCCGGGGCTGAATCATAAACAATTTCCACAAAGATTTTTTCCACAAAGATTTTCTGTCCGTCCCGGTGAATAAAAAATTCCACGGGCTTGGCGTCCCTGTCTGAATCACAAATTTGATCGGTTAAAAAGAAAAGGTAGGCATCTTTTCCCAGCAATTCATGGAAATTGTATCCGGTCAGCCGTTCCATGCCCGGATTGACAAATACGATTTTTCTTTCCCGGACGATGAAGATGCCTTCAGGTAAAGAAGAGACCAGATTCCGGTATTTTTCTTCGCTCTCCCTTAATTGGGCCTCGGCCTCTGCATGGGCCAGGAGTTCCAGCATCAGGCTCTTCCGGGTGCGGGAAATCCCCTCGTCCGGGATATTTTCAAAATCCAGGCCGGGCATTCAGGTTAATAATTTTTAAAAAAAAAGGAAAAGATCAGAAGACTACCCCCCAATCCGATCAAAAAAAAGGCAAGCGGAAGATCAACGATAAGATAGTAAAGCAGATCCTGTAGCATATCCACATTTATAAAATTGATGAAGGAATTTGAGGCATCATCTCCTAAAAGTGTTGAAATCGTCAGATCCACCCATACATTTTGACTTTCCATGAATCGTGAAATACCGCTGAAAACCGCTACGAAAAAACCTGCTATTAGAATTAGAATACCTGATTTGGTGAGCATTTTCATTTTCCCCGTTTCCTTGTTTAGGCTTTTTTGAATTTACTATATTCCGACAGGAATCTTGAAGTCAAATATTTTCCCCCCTCAAGGCTTTTATTTGCCATCCTGCTGTGATAAACCCTATCCCAATGACCACACATGAAACCATATTGAAAAAAATCGGCCTCGCCTCCTTTATCATGATGGCCTCGGTCTTTGCCAGCCGTGTCATCGGCGTGTTCCGGGAAATGGCCATTGCCGGAATCGGAGGGGTCAAAGCCGGGGTGGATGCCTATCAAATCTCCTTTATCATTCCTGAAATCCTGAACCATATCGTGGCCGGCGGCTTTCTTTCCATCACCTTTATCCCGATTTTCTCCCATTATCTCTCCTCGGGCAGAAAAGAGGAAGGATACCGGGTGTTTTCGATCATCTTGAACAGCTTTGGATCGCTTCTGTTGTGTTTTATCCTGATCACCATGATCTGGGCCGGCCCCTTTGTCCACGCCTTTGCACCCGGAATAAAAGATCCCCAGACCTTTGCCCTGGCGGTAAAGATGACCAGAATCATAATTCCGGCCCAGTTTTTCTTTTTTTGCGGCGGCCTGCTCATGGCCATTCAGTTTGCCCATGAAAAATTTTTCATCCCTGCCCTTGCCCCTCTCATTTATAATTTATCCATCATTCTCTGCGGCCTTTTTCTTGCCCCGGTCATGGGTATGGAAGGCTTTGCCTGGGGGGTTCTGGTTGGCGCCTTCCTGGGTAATTTTGCCATCCAGCTCCTGGGAGCAAAAAAGATCGATATCCGGTATTCTTTAACTCTGGGCTTTAATCATCCGGATCTTATTCGCTATATCAAACTCAGCCTGCCCCTGATGCTGGGTTTGACCATGATCTTTTCCACGGAAATTCTCCTGAAATTCTTCGGCTCCTGGTTAAGCGAAGGCAGTATCGCAGCCATGAACTATGCCCTCAGAATCATGTTCCTCCTTGTGGGTCTCTTCGGCCAGGCCGTGGGAGTTGCCTCCTATCCCTTCATGGCAAAGCTGGCAGGACAGGGAAAGCTTTCTGAATTGAATCATATCTTGAATTCAACACTGAAATATATTTTTCTGGTCATTCCCTTTTCCGTCCTCTTTATGGTCATCAGCCGGGAAATGATCGTTCTTCTCTTTCAAAGGGGCCAATTTGACGCCCAGGCCACCATGGTTACCGCTGCCATCCTTCCTTTTTTCATGATCGGCACCTTTGGTTTTTCAGCCCAGACCATTGTGTCCAGGGGATATTATGCCCTTCAGAACACCCTTTTCCCGGCTCTTTTTTCTTCCCTTTGCGTGGTTCTGAGCTTCCCCCTGATCTATTTTCTGATGAGAGTCATGGGTCCCCGGGGGATTGCCCTGGGCCTTTCTTTGTCCGTGGTCCTTCAGGCCTTTGTCCTCTACGAATGCTGGAACAAAAAAAGCGGAAACTCTGAAAAAAAAGGGGTTTATTTATTTTTTTTAAAAATCATCCCGGTCAGCCTTTTCATGGGCATCCTTCTCTTCTTAAGCGTTTTTGCCCTGCGCCAGATCTTTGACTCCATGGCTTTTCACGGTGCATTGATGATCGCAGGAATCTCCGGGATTGAATTTATCATCCTGTTTTTCCTTGCCGGAAAAATTTTAAAGATAAATGAGATTCTTGTTCTATATGAAAAAATATTCCGAATAGGTTTGCCATGGATGAAAAAATTGCCTTAATCGCTGAAAAAATAAAATCAGCAAAAAAGCTGGTTATTTTTACCGGAGCCGGAATTTCAACGGAAAGCGGGATTCCGGATTACAGAAGTCAGGGCGGCATCTGGGACAGGTTCAGGCCGGTCTATTTTGATGAATTCATGTCTTCCCGGGAATCCCGGATCAGGTACTGGGAACAGCGGATGGACATGGAAAAAAACCTTCGTACGGCAAAACCCAATGAGGGGCATATGAGCATTGCCGCTCTCCATGACCTTGGGCATCTTCATGCACTCATCACCCAGAATATTGACGGCTTGCATGGAGCCTCGGGAATCCCCGGGGAAAAGATCATCGAACTCCACGGCAATACCCGGAGGGTGAGGTGCATGGGCTGCAAACGGCTGATCTCCTGGAAAAAAGCCGAGGGAATGATCGAATCCGGTGACAGAGCCCCGGAATGTTCCTGCGGAGGCTATTTCAAGCCCGACACCATTTCCTTTGGCCAGGCCATGCCTGTTGAAGAAACGAAAAAAGCAGCCGGACTCTCCTCGGCGAGCGATGTGTTCATGGTTATCGGCTCAACCCTTCTGGTTCAGCCGGCATCCCTGATGCCGGAATATGC
>CAZAHK010000009.1:0-42391 GCA_964484555.1 uncultured Desulfobacula sp. | reverse complement strand
TGTCCGTGTTAAAGCAAAATATATACCAACCGTCATTTGCGGTCATAGAAAAAAACTTTTATTTTTTAAGACTTCTGATAACATATCTCCTGCCCCGTTTGGTTTTTCTTATGAGGCAGGAGTTCCCTTTGATTATTTGCAAGATAAGGGGAGGGAACTCCAACCTATCCCTTGCATATCTTGCAAAAATTTTACTACTTATCCACCGTTTTTTTTGAAAATTCTCATGTATTCCCGAACAGTATCTTCGTCTCGGCCAACGATAGAAACATGATAGCCTCGGGCCCAAAACTGTTGACCGGTGAAATTCCTTCGATGTCCCAGATAATTTCGTGCTATGTGTATCGCACTTTTGCCCTTGATGAAGCCGATAACCTGGGCCACCGAGTATTTCGGAGGTATTGAGATGAGCATATGCACATGGTCCGGCATCATGTGTCCTTCTATGACCTCACTTTCTCTACTGCGTGCCAAGTCTTTGAATACCTGCCCAAGGTATTTTCTGAGCTGGCCATATAACATTTTCCTGCGGTATTTTGGAATCCAAACCACATGGTATTTGCATTCCCAACGGCTGTGGGTTAAACTCAAATCGTTGTTCATGAAAGTCTCTCCTTGTGAATTTGAGCGGTTCACTGCTGGAGGGACTTTCATTTATTCCCTTAAATGTCAAACTCTGGTGAGTCCCCCGGCAAAGCCGGGGGACTCACCTAAGGGCAATTAGTCTTGAACAAAAATCATGCCAAATAAAACAAAAGCTGGAGTGCTATATGAAATTTTTTCGAATTTTTGAAAAATATTTTTAACAGGCCTTTTGCGATAATATTAGAATTGGCATATTTTTCTTGATACAAACTGAATTCCAATTTTATGATTTTTTAATTAACTCCCCGCCATTGGATTAACCGATATGGATTTTTTGATCATAGATTCAATCCCACCATTTTGCTGTAAATGGCCTTGCCGTCACCCGGTTCGTAAAAATCATCCAGAACCACGTCGCAGCGGTACCCGCACCGTTCGTAAAAACTACGGGTAGATGCATATCTTGTTTGGGTGGAGGTTTCCACATAGGCTCTTTCTCCCCCGGCTTCAAAAACAAGCCGTTCCATTTCAGTCAGAATGATTTTTCCGAGCCCTTTACCTTGAAATTCCGGAGAAACGGCAACCCAGTAGATATCATAGCTGGTAAGGGTGCAGGGAATAGGGCCATAGCATCCATATCCAATCAGCCTGCCATTTTTTGAGGCGATGACAAAATAATATCCGCTCTCTTCCGGACCTTTTTCCAGATGCTCCTGAACCAGCTCTTCGGCAATCTCAATTTCATCCGGCCTGAAAAACCCGGTGGCTTCGACAAGACCTCTGATCTGTTTCACATCCTCCGGGACAGCCTCATACCGGATGCTCAACCCTTTGTGGCCCAGGTCATAAAAAGACTTCCGGCCTGTTATCCTGAAGACCACCTCTGCCATGCCCTGGAAAAAATTACGGACATTTCCGCCAAGGCTGCGGGTTCTGTAGCCGCCTTCCTGGACCACCAGGATGGGCAGCCCGGTTTCGCCGATCATGCGGCCGTTTATTTTAAAATCCTCCGGAGTAAGGGACCAGGTGCCCGTGGGGTCATGGTGGGCTGTGTCCAGCCCCAGAGCCACGACCAGAAAATCGGGTCTGAATTCAAAGATGCGTCTGAGTGCCTTTACCAGGGCCTTCTGGTATTCCGGGCCGGTGACGGATTCACCTAAAGGGATGTTCAGATTGAACCCTTCTCCTTCATCCGCGCCGGTTTCATCTTCAAACCCGGCAAAATAGGGATAGGCAAAATGGGGATGCCCATGAATGGATACGGTCAGAATGTCGGACCGGTTGTAAAAAATATCCTGCTGTCCGTTTCCATGATGGTAGTCAATGTCCAGGATGGCCACCCTCCCCTGTTCCCTCAGATACTGGGCAGCCGCTGCCGTGCTGTTCAGATAACAGAACCCGCCAAAGGACCGGCGTTCTGCGTGATGTCCCGGAGGCCGCACAAGGGCATAGGCAATCCGCTTGCCGTCCAGTAATGCCTTTGCTGCGGTCAATGCGGCATTAACGGCGCCCCTGGCCGCCGGATAGGCATTCCGGTGAATCGGGGTAAAGGTATCAATGCAATAATATCCCGGCAGTACGGAAGATTCACCCGGCGGACGCATTCTGTTCCGGATGGGGAACACATAGGGATAAAGGGATTTTTTTTCGTCCACTTCCTCACAGGCCCGCAATAGAAAAGCAAGAAAATCCGCATCGTGGACGCTGTAAATATGACTGTCGGGAAAAGACGCTGTCTCCACACGCTCAAAAAGGCCGCTCTTCTCAAGGGATGAAAGAATGCTCCTGACCCTGACCGGTGATTCCACATAGCCGCGTTCATGGATATGATGAATGGTATGGCGTTCATTGATGACCAGAGCGATTTTTTCCGTAAATCCTTTATGATTAACCTTCTGATCAGCTTTTTTGGATTTGATATAACAAAAAGGCCGTATCTTTACCGGATTATCCCGGATGGAATCCACTACCTTTTCTACATATTCGGGAGAACACAGGTGAGCATATTTCCGCTCCAGGACGGCACGGACCACTCTGCGGGCATGGTTACGGCCCGGGGGTTTATCCTTGTCCAGTCCGTCATATACCAGGACGGGCATGCAGGTATCTTCCGGATTCAACGGCATGTCATAGGCCGTCCCCACAATGGGACGGGCGCCATAGCGTTCATAAAATCTGAATCGGGCTATATTTTCTTTGAGGACATCCGGGGAACAGGACCCCGGTGTATCCGGCAGACATTCAAAAAACAGCCCCTGAACCCCCAATGATGCGCACTCGCTCCGGACACGTTCATACAAGGCGCTGCCAAGGCCTCCCCTGATGGTATCCTTGGCAGTGGCAATCCAATCCAGAAAGCAGAAATTAATTTCCGGTTCATGAAGCACCATGGCAAATCCCAACACCTTGTTGCGCATATTTTCAGCTACAAATAGAATGGGCCGGAACCTGAGTTTAAAAGGATTTCTGAGTTTCTCCCCGATCTCATGGATGTCATGTTCCGAAACTTCAGGGAATCGTTTTTTAAGAATATCCCTGACCTGGCGCAAGGTGTTTTTGTTGACCGGAATCACATCATCGAAAATACGCCTGATTCTAAACATAGGTGATCCTGAAAGGCCTGCTTCTCTGGTTTAAAATCTGTTCTACAGCATGGGAATAGGACATCCCTGCCCGATCCAGGGCTGCCGCAAACCCGGCATCCGGGGAAATGCAGGGATTGGCATTGATTTCCAGTATAAAGGGCCGGCCTTGATTGTCAACCCGAAAATCCACCCTGGCATATCCTCTCAGACCAAAACTTTGCCGGCACCGGAGAGCAAGAGTTTCAAGGGTTGACAATAAATTCTGGTCAACGGCTGAAAACTCAAAGCACCGGGGAGTATTGTGATATTCAGCAGAATCCGGCATCCATTTGGCTCGGTAGCCGACTATCCTGGGCGTATCCTGGCCAAAACCCTGAAAAAGAATTTCCGCCGGAGGAAGAACCCGGACCCCGTCCTGGGTATCCAGAATTGAAAGATTGAATTCCCTGCCCTCGATAAAGGCTTCAGCAAAGCAGGCCCCGCCCATTTCCGGTTTGCAGCCGGATAAAAGCCTATGGATGTCCTGGGCTGCTCCATGAACCAGGTTTTCTTTTTCCAGCCCAAGAGAGGCATGCTCCCAGAGGGATTTGATGATCCATACCCTTTCGTGCGGGTCCTCAAGACGGGTCGACCCCGACCAGGGCATGTCCCCGGGAACCGGATTGATCCAGTCCGGCGTCGGCAGCCCTGCCGCCTTCATCCTTTCCTTGGCCATAACTTTATGTGAGGTTGTTAAAATTGCTTCGGCCGGACACCCGGTATAGGGAATGCGCAGGGCATCCAGAAGTGACGGGACGACATGAATCAACCGTCCATGGCCAGCCAGGGATTCGACCAGATTAAAGGCAGCAAGGGGATCAAGGGCAATCAGTCTTGATTTCAGCTTTTCAAGATCAAGGTCACAGGGTAAAGGTTCCGGTTTATAGCCAAGGTTCATAAGGGCATCGGATACGGCTTCAACCTGAATCAGCACATCCTCTTCATCGGGAAGGCTGCTGTCTTTCACAGCATTGTGAACCACTGCGATGGTGCGGTTCACGATGCCCCACGGGTTGGCATCCGCTTGGAAGCGGATGCCAGGATCATTTCGATAAGTCGGACATAGGATGTCCCAAAAAATCCGCAAACCATTGGCAGGTCTGAATATTCCGGCCGAAGTCCGGCCAGGGGATTCACCTCGATAAATCCGGGTCTGCCCAAACGATTGCAACGGATGTCGATGCGTCCTCCGTCCCGGCAGCCCAGAACGTTCCAGGATTTTAGGGCCAGAGTTTCCACTTCCTGAACCAAGGGATCTTTTCCAGGACTGACCGGCCGGTATTCCACCCGGCCTTCCCAACCTTCCTTGTTTTCAAGGGAATAGACTTCTTTTTCCGCCCCGTCCAGGAGCAAAATTTCCATGGAACCGAGGACCCTTGCCGCTTTTCCCGTACCGGCAAGCCCCACGGTAAATTCTCTTCCCGGCAGGAATTCTTCAATCAGAACCGGCTGTTGAAATTGCTCAAGAAGATCCCGGCAGGCATCTTTAAGCTCCGGGCGGGATCGCACCACGGATTTGGCCGTGATCCCCATGCCCGTTCCTTCGGCCACGGGTTTAACAAAAAACGGAGGCTCAAATCGGACAAGGTCTGCATCCTCAACAAAATGGGCCACCACAAAATCCGCCGTGACCAGTCCTGCATCACGGACAATCTGTTTGGTCATTCCCTTGTGGAGGCAAAGACTCATCACAAGGGGGTCTGAAAAGGTATAGGGAATTTCATATAAATCCAGAATGGCTGGCACCTGGGCTTCTCTTCCAACCCCATGGAGGCCTTCTGCAATATTAAAGACAAGGTCCCAACGCTCCCCTTTAACAAGGCACTCGGTGAGCCTGCGGCCGTTGCCGATGCGAACCGTCTCGTGTCCCAGGGTTAAAAGCGCCCCTTCAAGGGCCTCAATGGTTTCGATGGTATCAAATTCCGCCGTTTCAAGCTCACTGTAGCCCATGTCCAGGTAATCTTGGCGCAGATCATAGGTCAGTCCTATTTTCATTATCCTTCTCCCGTAAAAAATCACATCCCGCGGTTTGCATCTTCAGAACACAATTTCCCTGGTCAGAGGATCAGGATATCTGAAATTTTTATGTTCATAATTGCTCAGGATCATCTCTTCAGCCGTATGTCCCTGAACATAATCCGGCATTAACGGAATTTTTCCGCCGCCGCCGGGGGCATCCACAACATAGGTGGGAACGGCATACCCGGATGTAAATCCCCGAAGGCCGCGAATGATCTCAAGCCCCTTTTCAATGGAAGTCCTGAAATGTCCGGACCCGGTGATGGGATCACACTGGTAAAGATAATAGGGTCTGACCCTCATTTTCATCAGCCCCTGCATCAGGGATTTCATGGTGTCCACGGAATCATTGATATTCTTCAGAAGAACCGTCTGGGACCCCAGGGGAATCCCGGCATCGGCCAGCAGGGCGCAGGCCTTCGTTGTCTCAGGTGTGCATTCATCCGGATGAACGAAATGAAGGCTCATCCACAGGGGATGATACCGTCTGAGCATTTTAACCAGTTTAGGGGTAATCCTCTGGGGGAGAACGGCCGGCACCTTGGTACCGATACGGATGATCTCCACATGGGGGATTCGTCGCAGTCTGGACAATACCCATTCCAGCCGGTCATCACTTAATGTCAGAGGATCTCCGCCGGACAAGAGGATATCCCGTATCGTGGGGGTTTTTGCTATATATTCAATGGCCTTTTCCCACCTCGTCCGTCCTGCATGGATATTCCCATGCCCCACAACCCTTGACCGGGTGCAATACCGGCAATAGGTGGAACAAAAATCCAGAAGCAGGAATAAAACCCTGTCCGGATAACGATGCACAAGACCAGGAACTGGGCTCTGATGTTCCTCTCCCAGGGGGTCATCGGATTCACAGGGCATTTTAACCCATTCATTGACACTGGGAATCACAGATCTGCGCAGGGGTTGATCAGGGTCTTCGGTCGAGATAAGGCTGAGATAATAGGGTGTAATACTCAACGGGAGCTGGGTCCCGCTGTTAACCAATGTTTCATCGGGTGATAAGACCAGTATCCGACTGAGCTTTTCATAGGTCCGGATGCGGTTGCTGACCTGCCATTGCCAGTCGTTCCATTCTTTGTCGGTCACCAGAGGATAAAATCTGCGCCGAAAAGACCGGGTCTCAGAACTGGTTTTGGGACTGCGCCGGCTGATCTGAATCTTTGCAGCCTGGATAAGATTGGTATTTTTAAAAAAAATCGGGTAGGAAACGGCTATTGAAGCCGAAGGGTGGGTTACTGCAACACGCCTGCTACTGGGAGGCTCATCATCCTCCAGTGCGAGCGCTGTTGCCATGGGTGAGTATTGTCCCTCTTGCATTTGTTCTCCTTTTCAAATGACTTTAATGGGTTGAATCTTCCCGTTCCAACATACAGAGCCATCGGCTGTCATATTATGGTCTTAAAGATCACGCTCAAGCAAACATCATACCGTATTTAACGATTCATAGATTTAATTGTTTTTTTATAGACAAATTGGATATCACAAGGGGTCACATATTTAAGGGTTTTGAGTTCCTATCTATTCAGGGCCGACAAAGAGAAACAATACGTCCGATACCTTGAGGCCGTCCCAAGAATAAGGACATGGAATGTCTTGATTATAGACCCATCCCGGATCCTACCGGACTAAAATATTATTCCCTGGGAAAATAGTGGTATCATTGGAAAGATTGTTTATTTTTCTAAGGGTTTCAACGCTTATATTATATTTCCTGCTGATACTGAAAAGTGTTTCGCCCTTTTGGACTGTATGAAAGATGGGGTCTTTTTTTTCTTTTTTCACCATCTTTTTTTCAGGCGCAGAAACAACAATCCCCGGCTTTGCCTCGGAAACCTCGGGAGAAGCATCCGACTTTGCCGCCAATTGACTGATGTTTTTTTCAATTTTCCCAATTCTTTCAACCATTGAGTCCATCTTGACTGAAAAGGCGGTTTCAAGCCTTGCCACCCTCTCTTCCAGCGGATTTATCCCAACCTTGTCCTTTAGTGCGCTCCCACCATCGGGTGATGCGGATGTCTCCCGAATCTGAAGGGCCTGCTCCATTTTTTCCATCCTGCTTTCAAGATCGGAAATGGGTAAAACGGACTGATTTTCAGGTACAGACGGGGGAGCAGGATCAGAGGTCCTGAAAAAGAAAAAAAAGACAATAAGGGTCAACAATAAAGCTCCCATAAGAATCATTGCAAATTCATTCTTTTTGAGAAGAGACAGGTCAGTTCTTTTTTCACCCTCCGGGATTTCCGATAATTTCTTTTTATTGGTATTGGTTTTTGTTGTGGGTATCTTTGCTTCAAGGGGTTCTTTTGGTTTCATGGCCGCTCTCCTTTGTTTGTCGAATAAGAACTTAATATCATCTCTACCTGATTTTTCAACTGATAAAGTCTTTTTTTACTGAATTTCACCATTGAACTTGGATTGAATAGTGTGATAGGGTTTTATGGAAATTCGATTCACCAAACTACTGGGAAATCTTAATGAAAAATAGAAACTTTGCTCCATCTTTTTTAATTGTATTTTTTTATTTTTTTAATTCCAACCTTTGGGCCGAACCTGAGATTTTTACCAACAAACTCGGTATGCGGTTTGTTCTTATCCCTGCCGGTAACTTTATCATGGGAAGCCCTGAGTCTGAAGAAGGTCGCCAATCGAATGAAACCCAGCACAAGGTGGTCATCTCAAAAAGCTTTTACATGGGAGAAACAGAGGTGACCCAGGGACAATGGGAAAGGCTTGTAGGATTTAACCCTTCCTCGTTTGTAGACCTGGGAAAAAACCATCCTGTGGATTCGGTTTCCTGGAACCAATGTATTGAATTTATAAGAGTTCTGAATGACTGGGAAAAAACGGATAAATACCGGCTACCGACTGAAGCAGAATGGGAATATGCCTGCCGGGCCGAATCCATCACGGCCTTTGCAGAAGGATCTTCGACTACCTTTGCCTGTAATAAGCCGGAACCTGCCATCCTTGAAATGGCTTGGTACTGTTATAATTCGGGTGCTCAGAATCCTCCCGGAGATTTTAAACCCCATCCGGTAAAAACTAAATCTCCGAATAAATGGGGCCTTTATGACATGCACGGCAATGTCCAGGAATGGGTTCAGGATGCTTGCGAATGGCGTGACCCTTTTAGCCGCAATGTCGGTGCGATAACAGATACCTATCAGGATAATATAGTTGATCCTCTATGCAAAACCGGTAACCATAGAATTTTTCGGGGAGGGGGATGGCATCAGTCAAGCAAGTATCAGAGATCTGCCTACCGGGGATATTATAAACCCGTAGCAAAAAGAATCAGCCTGGGATTCAGAATTGTCAGAATGCATTAATATTCATCCGGCTGGCCGAAAAAAGTATCTTTGAAATCTTGCCCTTTGTTTTCAAGCAACTCTCTTTCTGATTTTAATAAAATTGTCCAACCGATGCCTTAATATCAGCAGCATCAACCATTTTTCAAAATTTAAGGCTGTCTTTTCTTCAGGC
Source organism: uncultured Desulfobacula sp. (assembly GCA_964484555.1). GTDB lineage: Bacteria > Desulfobacterota > Desulfobacteria > Desulfobacterales > Desulfobacteraceae > Desulfobacula. The sequence goes on along the minus strand of CAZAHK010000009.1, from coordinate 33,659 downwards.
AAGGGCTCAAGCCCTGCTTTCTCCAATTTTTCATTCATGCGGTTTATTCCTGCCTGAATCTCTTTTCCGGTTTTTTGGCCGTGAAGATGCAAATAGATTTCAAGGGCATCTTTATAATATCCCTGGCGCTCATACAGCCTCGCCAGTTCAAGGGTCCTGATATCTTTAATCATGGCGTATCCCCCTTATTCTCCGGTTTATCCTTAAACATCAGTTCATCTTCTTCAATCATATCATGTTCATGTTTTGCAAGATGTTTCAGGTATTCCATGTCTGTTTTCAACATATTGATTTCATTCTCAAGTTTATGATTTTCCGATTCAACCATGCGGGTCTGATTCTGGGCACTCTGTTCTTTTTGCGATAGGGTCCTGTGATCTAATATACCGTTCTCGGAAAACACCATCAGGCACAAGAGAGCGGCAATAAAAAATACCGCCAAATAGAAGCCTGCTTTTTCAACCGTGGTCATGATGCCTTTTTCTTATTCCTCTTTTTATAATTTCCCATTCAGGGTTTGATAGAATCTGATGGATTCCGAGATATAAAATCGTTCCAATGCCGATGCAAACCATAATTCCTGTTGAAGACCCGAGTCTCGACGTCGACAGGGGCAAAATCCATTCTGCTGTCTGCCTGACAAGGAAAAACATTATAGCAGATACAAAAAAAGATCTGCAAGCAGAAACAATGATCTCATTTTTCCGAATATCCATTGTCCCGGGAATATTAAAAAATAAAAAAACAAATCCTGCAGCGGCCGATAGGGATACGGACAGGATAAGTCCCCTCACCCCCAATAGGCTCATCAAAACAGGGCAGAGAACCAGGTTCAGCCCCACGGTAATAAGCCCGGAATAAAAGGGAATAGCGATACGCATCATTGAATAATAAAGCGTCACAAACAATCTCACCCCCGTAAACGCCCATAGGCCCAAGGCAAGAAAAAAAAGACAATCCGCCGTCTTTTCAACAGCCTCAGCACCAAAGGCCCCATGCCCGAATAAAATTTTAACAATGGGTTCATTGAGGGCCATAAGCCCTGCCATGGCCGGTATGGTGATAAAGAACACCAGCTTAACGCCTTTTGAAAACAGTTCTCCAACATCATCAAACTGACCCAGGACCACCTTTTTTGAGATTTCCGGCAATAGAACCGTTGCAACGGAAACCGCAAAAAGGGCCAGGGGAAATTGAACCAGCCGGTCTGCATAATACACAAACGTTACGCTGCCCTCCTCAAGCCCGGAGGTAAAAAACGAGGCCACCATGATATTAATCTGATAGGAAGCCGCTCCGATCATTGAAGGGACCATTATTGTTGCAACCCTTAAAACACCGGGGTGGAAAATACGGAAAAAAGATATTTTAAGCAGACCCAGTCGTATCATCGATGGTATCTGGATGGCAAGCTGAACTATTCCGCCTGCTGTTACTCCCACAGCCAACCCTATAATCGGAACATTAAACCGACTTGAAACAAAAAGGGTAAATGCGATGACGACCAGGTTAAACACGAGAGGGGCGATGGCCGGGACACTGAAATGACCGAAAGAATTCAGAACCCCCATGCAAACTGCCGTAATCAGAATAAAAAAAACATAGGGCAGCATGATTTTCATTAATATCATCGTCAGCCCGTATTGATAAGAATGATGAATGAATCCGGGAGCAATGAGTTTCATCACCAGAGGTGCAAAAAAAATCCCGGACACAACAATCAAAATGCCGATAATTGAAAAAAAGAAAAAAATTGAAAAAACCATTGCCGCTGCCCGTGGACGGCCTTCTCTTTCAAGGGTTTCCGAAAAAATAGGAATAAAAGAGACGCTTAAGATTCCTTCGGAGAAAAGCTTTCGGGAAAGATCAAAGGGACGAAATGCAATAAAAAAGGCATCGCTTTGAGAGGATGCCCCAAAACAAAAGGCAATGAGGGCATCCCTCACAACCCCGAGAATTCTACTCCCAAAGGTTAATAGGCTGATTAAAGCGGTTTTTTTCAGCATTCTGCCCATAAATTTTTCTTGACAAAATTCAACAAAGTCTATATGTTTCCAAATTTGAAATATGACCGAATATTTAATTTGTTACCCATTTATAAAGGAGAAAGATTAAGTTGGCAAACCATAAATCTGCAATCAAACGTGCAAAACAGAGTCAGGGAAGACGGCTTAGAAACAGATCCGCCAAAACCACTCTCAAAACCCTGGAAAAAAAGCTTCGAGCTGTAAAAGAAGCCGGTGGTGAAAATTCAGATGAAATCCTGAGAAAAAATCAATCCGCCCTTCACAAAGCAGCCAAAAAAGGCATTATCCATAAAAAAACCGCTTCCAGAAAAATTTCCAGACTGTTCAAATTTATGAATGCATAAGCCTTCGCGTTTTTCCTTCTTCAAATGATCAAACTCAAGACAGGATTTATTATCCTTAATAAATCCTGTCTTCATCACCATATCAAAAATTGCTTAACATTCTGCTTACGATTCTCTCAGCGCTTCTCGTGGCAATTTTTTCCAAAGCCGTACCTTTGTTGCCTTCATCTGAAGCTTTATCCTGGGACGTTATATAGCTTTCGGCGGAGCTTAAATCCATGGCAGACCAGATCACTTCTCCCTCTTTGTTCACCATCTGAATATCCATGGTAGCGGATATTCCTCTTTCGATAACAGATTCCGCAGATGCCCGTGACAGGGCAGCAAAGGTAACAGATTTAATGGTGCCTTCTATAACCGCTGTGGCAGTGGCCTCATCCACGACTTTGGTATCTGTTTTCTGAAGGATCTCTCGGATGAGGGCATTTGTAAATATGACATCCGCCCCTGTTTCAGAGGTATTGTTCTCCAAAACCTTTACGGCAACTCTCGTTACATCTTTATTAATATATCCGCCGCCTTCGAACTGATAGCCGCAGGCCGCGATAAAGGAAAAAAGACCGATCAGTAAAAATATTTTCATGTATCTCATATTAGATCACTATATTGACAAGGGTTTGTTTCTTTGTAATGACAATAACCTTTTTAGGCTTTTTATCTCCAATGTATTTTCGTATTTTCTCATCGGAAAGTGCGGCTTCTCTGACTTTTGATTCATCGCTATTGGCCTTGAGTGAAAATGTTGACCTGAGTTTTCCATTGACCTGAACCACAACCGTTATTTCATCCGATTCAAGGGAATCTTCCCTGAATTCCGGCCATGATCGCAGAAGAATGGAACCCTTATTGCCGAGTTTTTCAAATATTTCCTCACAAAAATGGGGGATAATGGGGGATAAAAGCAAAAGGATATTTTCAAGACTGAATGCGAGCACTCTTTTGAGTTCAGTATCGGCGGCTTCGAGATCAATGGCGTAGATATCGTTTACAAGCTCCATGACGGCGGAAATGGCCGTATTGAAATGAAAACTTTTATCAATGTCCCGGGTCACCTTTTGAATGGTCTGATTGGCCTTGATATAAAGCGTTTTTGCCGAATCCGAGGTTAGGTCAGAGGCCGGACCTGAAAAGGGTTCTACCTCTTTTATCTTTTCCATCGAGTCCATGGCCAGCCGCCATACCCTGTTGACGAACCGGTTACTTCCTTCGACCCCGTCTTCACTCCATTCAAGGTCTCTTTCAGGCGGTGCGGCAAACAATGAAAACAACCGGGTGACGTCGGCTCCATATTTTTCAAGCAATTCGTTGGGATCCACAACATTTTTCTTGGACTTGGACATTTTGATCACCCGCCCGATTTCAACATCTTTGCTGCATCTTGTACAGATGATCCTGCCGTCGGGATGTTTCACAGCTTCTTCAGGAAAAAGATAGCCGTGGTCCGGGCACATCATGGTTTCTTTGCAGACCATGCCCTGGGTTAAAAGCCGTGTAAAAGGTTCTTTAAAATCAATCATTCCAAGGGAGTTCAATACCCGCATAAAATACCGGGAATACAACAGGTGAAGAACTGCATGCTCAACCCCGCCGATGTATTGATCCACCGGGGCCCAGTATTTTACGGCTTCGGGGTCAAACATGCCTTTATCATATCCGGGAGAACAATATCTTAAATAATACCAGGATGATTCAACAAAGGTGTCCATGGTATCCGTATCTCTTTTGGCATCTTTTCTGCCGCATTGGGGACAGGTGGTGCGGGCAAAATAATCAAGGGCCGGTAAAGGGGACCCGCCTTTTTCAAGAAGGTTGGCCTCTTCAGGCAGCCTTATGGGAAGATCTTTTTCAGGAACCAGCACTACCCCGCAGTCGGGACAGTGAATCACCGGGATGGGAGCTCCCCAGTATCGTTGCCTGGATATTCCCCAATCCCTTAACCGGTAGGAGATGGTTTTCTTTGCCCGGCCTTGTTTTTCCAACCAGGTGGTGATGGCCTCCATGGCGGTTTTATTATCCATCCCATTAAACTCACCTGAATTAACCAGCGCCCCCTCACCGGTAAAGGCCTCGGTCATGGCGGCACCATCCAGATCTTGGCCCGGCGGTTGAACCACAACCCGGATGTCAAGCCCGTATTTTCGTGCAAAATCAAAATCCCGCTGGTCTCCGGCCGGGACCGACATGATGGCGCCGGTTCCATAGCCCATCAATACAAAATTGGCCGTATATACCGGAATTTTTCCGCCGGTTGCCGGATTAATGCAGTACGTCCCGGTAAAAACACCTTCTTTTTCATATTTTTCAAGACCTTCGGCAGACCTCTCCTGACTGGATACCTTCCGGACAAAAGCAGCGACTTGTTCTTCCATCCGGGTTCCTTGGGAAAGGGTCTCAACCAGAGGATGCTCAGGCGCCAGACACATGAAGGTTGCTCCAAAAACCGTATCCGGACGTGTGGTAAAGACCTCGATATCCAGATCATGCCCATCCACTTTAAATTTGATTTCAGATCCGACACTTTTCCCGATCCAGTTTTTCTGCATGACCGTTACTTTTTCCGGCCATCCCGGCAATTGATCGCAGTGAACGAGAAGGTCTTCTGCATAATCCGTAATCCTGAAAAACCACTGCCACAATTTTTTTTGCTGGACCGGCTGGGAGCATCGCCAGCATTTATCATTTTCCACCTGTTCATTGGCCAGCACGGTCTGGCATTTTTCGCACCAGTTGACATAGGATTCCTTTCGATAGGCCATCCCTTTTTCCAACATCTTTACAAAAAGCAACTGCTCCCAGCGATAATACTCGGCCGTACAGGTCGCAATTTCACGATCCCAGTCATAGGAGAACCCCATTTTCTTAAGCTGGGCTCTCATGGTACGGATATTATCGTAGGTCCAGGCTGCAGGGTGGGTATTGTTATCAATGGCTGCATTTTCAGCCGGCATGCCGAAGGCGTCCCACCCCATGGGATGAAGGACATTAAACCCCTTCATCCGTTTATACCGGACCACGACATCTCCTATGGTATAATTTCTCACATGGCCGATATGAATTTTGCCTGAAGGATAAGGGAACATCTCCAGAAGATAGTATTTTTCTTTTGACGGGTCTTCAGTGACTTTGAACAATTGGTTTTCTTTCCAATATGCCTGCCATTTGGGTTCCACTGATTCAGGATGGTACCGTACCTCCATTGTATTCACTCCTTGTACAAACTTCTTAACATAATGAATAAAAATGCCGATATTTTAGATTTTCATAGATGCCACAAACAGATGCAAATAGCAAGAAAATCAATAGAATTCCGTCCTCTGATTTTTCTTTCCTTGTGTCCTTTTTTTATTTTTGATATTTCAATCTTTAAACGATGTAGAATCCTAACCTGAAAAAATTGAGGGCATGTATGCAGAATATTGGAAAATTTTCGGAAAACTCAAGGATTAATATTGTCATTGAAAATTTCCTTGATGAACTCTGCCCCTTTCTTGAAGAGCAGGCCAGGGAAATATCGGAACTGACGGCCATCGGCAAAGCACTGGGCACGGGAAAAGACATCCGGGCCCTTTTGAAGATGATCCTTTCCATTGCAAGGCGATTCTCAAAGGCCGACGGCGGAACCCTGTATCTGGTTGATCCTCAAAAAAAGAAACTGGATTTCCATGTTTTTCATAACGATTCCCTCAATATTGATGAGGAAGCGGAAGGCCTTGACCTTCCGGGGGTTCCTCTGTATCTGGAAGATAATCGGCCCAATCTTTCAAATGTGTCCTCCTATGTATTTCACACTGGAGAAATCGTTAATCTGGAGGATGTCTACAAGACAAATCAATTTCAATTCAATGGAACCCGGAAATTTGATGAGGCGCTTCGCTATAGGAGCAAATCCATGGTTGTCATTCCCATGAGAAACCATGAGGATGATATTATCGGAGTTCTCCAGTTGATCAATTCCAGGGACCCTTCTTCCCGAAAAATCATCCCTTTCAGCAAAGATGTCCAGGAAAAAGCCGCTGCCCTGGCCAGCCAGGCTTCGGTCATCCTAACCCAGCAAAAGCTCATCGTTGAGATGAAGGAATTGTTTGAGGCCTTTATCAAAGCCATTGCCGTATCCATAGATGAAAAATCCAAGCACACCGGAGGCCATATCCAGCGGGTGACGGAACTGTGCATCCTGATTGCAGGGAAAATAAATGAAAATCAGACCCTTAGCCATCTCCATCTTTCCGACGACCAGATGGATGAACTCAGGATAGCCGCCTTAATGCACGATACCGGGAAAATAACGACACCGGATCATATTATCAGCAAATCCACCAGGCTTGAGACGGTCTTTGACAGGATAGAATTCATCAAAATGCGGTGGGAACTCTTTAAAGCCAATCAAAAACTGGCCGCCGCCCAAAAAAAGCTGTCTTTACTGGATCAGACCGCTAAACAAGAAGAAATGTCACGGATAGATGCGGCCTGTACCCGGAAAATTGAGGTTCTGGAAACGGAAATGATGACCCTTTCCTATATTAATTCAACTCGGGAGGAACTCGATCAGGGGCTTATCGATGATCTTGAAGGGATCAATGAAAAAACCTGTGAAATCTCAAAACGGCCCTATCTCACAGAGGATGAATTTGAAAATTTATGTGTCATAAAAGGAACTTTAACATCCAGGGAACGGGAGATCATCAATAGCCACGCCCGTTTAACCGAAAAAATATTAAATAAACTCCCCTGGCCCAAAAAACTGTTCCGCATTCCTTCCATTGCCGGAGCCCATCATGAAAAACTGGACGGTTCAGGATATCCCTTGCATCTGGACCGGGAAAATATTAATACCCAGGCAAGGATCCTGGCCATTGCCGATATTTTTGAAGCCCTGTGTGCCAAGGACAGGCCTTATAAAAAACCCATGACCTTGAGTAAGACGGTTACGGTACTAAGGCAGATGAGTGAAAACCAGCTTATTGATAAAGATATAGTGAAACTGTTCATCGAATCCGGGTGCCCTCTCGAATATGCAAAACGGCATCTGTCCCCGGATCAAATTGATCTTTAACACCGATTTTAGGATTGGCCCCTGCCCGGATAAAAAATGAGATTCTTCTGTTTTTATTGACTCAAAAGGAGACCCTATATGGCAACTTTCCGAGATCTTCGAAAAACCGTCAGAGAAAGTTTGGATGACCCGAGACTGGCTGTTGTATTTTTTGAAACGGATAATTCAAGCAGCTATCATTTTGCAAATGTACTGAATCTGGGCATTCAAGGGGTTTTGATCGAATCCGACAAAAAATTTGAAAACGGGATCAAACCCAAGCTCATGATGAAAAACCCGGAATTGGATCAATGGGATACATTTTTCTGCAGGGTGGCCTGGGCACAAACCACAGAAAGTGAGAAACAATATAAAACCGGCCTTGAATTTCTTTTCCCCGTGGACAACGGCATTGAACCGGAACCAGGGATAAATGGAGACATCACACCACAGGATATCGATTTTCTTTTAACCACAAGATTATTTAAAGCCGTACCCAAAGGATTTCTCTGCTCTCTGCTGAATTGCCTGTCCCGTAGATCAGTTGCACAGAACACAAGGTTCATGTCCAGGGAGAATCATCAGAATTGCCTTTACATTATCCATAAAGGGATTTGCAGAATTGAATTCAAAAATAAAACCGGCCTTTTTGAGCCTATCGGCAAAAGAAGCGAAGGTGATATGATCGGGGATATGGCCTTTCTATCAACAGAACCCCTCGTATCCGATGCAGTTTCAGAATCTGAAATGATGGTCTGGGAAATGCCGGCAGCCAAATTTGATCAGGCCTGCCGATTACAGCAGGGATTGATTGATTTTCTAACCGGATTATTGATAAACCGGTTTGATGATCAAACGGAGCCGGAACTCAAAACCGTTGGCCGCCATATTATCACACAATTGATCGGAGAAGGAGGGACCGGCTTTGTATATAAGGGTTTGCATAAACAATTAAACCTCCCGGTTGCCGTTAAAATGATGAAACATCATCAGGCAGCACAGAAAGACGTTTTCAACCGCTTTAAGCAGAAAATCAGTCGTATTGCCGACCTGAATCATCCCAATATTGTACAGATTTATGATATTGAAGAACAATACCGAACCTTTTTCATTATCATGGAATATATTGAGGGAGACTCTTTAGACTCGCTTTTTGGGAAAAACATCCGTCTTTCACTGGATAAGGTGATGTGTTTTTTAGCTCAGATCTGTTCAGCGCTAGCCCATGCCCATGATCAAAAAATAATCCATACGCATCTGACCCCTTCAAATATTTTTATTCTAAAAGACCGTCATATACTGGTCTCGGATTTCAGTTGGGCCGCCCCCATTCCGAAAGAGGGATTTATGGAGGATCGGAATATGTATTATTTGGCACCCGAACACATCAAAGGGGAGAGAATCGACCAAAGATCAGACATTTACAGCCTTGGCATCCTGACCTATGAAATGCTGACCGGCCGGTCTCCTTTTTCCGGGGAAGACCAAGGCACTGCCACAATGGATATGAATACCGCCGGAAGAATCAATGGTTCTTTTGTCAGGTTACCGGAGCTGCCGGAATTCATCCAAAAATTTATCCTCAAAGCCTGTGCAAAACTACCGGAAAAAAGATACACCTCCATTCACGACGTTATTCACGAACTGTCCGGTGAAAGCGCCATATTTAAAAATGCCCTGCCCCTGAAACAAGATATGGGACAGGAAGTTTCCGCCCTCCTGGTTTCCCATAAAAGAAATCAGCGCCGGACCCTGTTCAGGCTCCTGGATGAATTCAGCCAAAAGGCCTTGGAACTCGGGATGGAAGTCAATATCACAGGAAAAATTCAAATCCATTAAAATCACAAGCCTTAATTTTATCCCGGAAAGGGTCATCCCTATCTGATTGGGGATGAATTTATTTTGGTCCGGGAATATTCATATTGACCCGAAGGGCTATAAATGATATAGAAAATAGTTTTTATGCAATACTTGGTCGGCAGGTATTGCATTGTTATTAATCCTTGCTCCGGCTGATGGCCGGGGCTTTATATCCGTAAGGAGAAAAAATGAGGAAATACGAAACTGTTTTTATTTCCGACCCTGATCTTCAGGATCAAACACGGACGGACCTGTTTGATAAAGTCAGAAATATCATTGCAAAAGAAAATGGCTATTTAATCGATTTCGATGACTGGGGAAGTAAAAAGCTGTCCTATGAAATCAAGAAAAAACTACGGGGTCATTATGTCTGTGTTACATACGGCGGTTCAGGCGAACTGGTTAAGGAACTAGAGAGAAATCTCCGCCTGAGCGATGATGTCATGAAATTCATGACTATTCTTCTCATCGATCATGTAACCTTGGAACAGCTTGAAAGAGAAGCTGAAGAAGCAAAAAACAAACCTCAAAAATCCGATGAAACAGACGAGACACCGGATAAGGAAGATGGGGTTGAGGAAGATGCTTCTGAAGAAGATGATGATGATACGGAAACTGACGAAGAACCAGAATAGTTAAAATCGGGAGAAAATAACCATGTATAATAACAGCAGTAAAAAACCCCAAAAAGGCGCCGGTAAAAACAAATTTTATCAACGCCGTAAAATATGCAGATTCTGTGTGGATAAGGACCTTGATATTGATTACAAAAATCCCAAAGCGCTCCGCCTGTTTATTACGGAACGCGGCAAAATTATTCCCAGAAGAATCACAGGGACCTGTGCCAAACATCAACGAGAGTTAACGGTTGCCATCAAACAGTCCCGCATGATCGCTTTGCTCCCCTTTGTCGGCAAACCCATGTATTGATCGGATCCACCGAGGAATAATGCAGATGACAGGCATGCAGATACAATCAGCAATAATCAAGGATATTTTAACCGGTATCCTTTTATATATGTTGATCATTGCCGGCATGTATATGATACCGCTGACAGGCGTCGTAGCATGGCTGTTCCTTCCTTTGCCCGTATTGTTTTACAGGTTGAAAACAGGGAGAAAAGGCGGGGTCATCATCATGCTGACAAGCCTTGCCATACTCATGCTGGTCACCCGCAATATTGCGATGGTCACCCTTTATTTCGGCTCCCTTTTGATGACGGGTTTTGTTCTGGGTGAGTGCATTGAAAACCATTTTCCAGTTGGAAAAATGATGCCGGCCACCTGCCTTATCGTATTCGGGTCCTGTCTTGTGGGAGTATTTCTGTATTCTGTTTCATCAGGCCGGGACATTCAACAACTGATGTCCGGTTATATTTCAAACTATTATGCCGTGTCAGGCGAATTTTTTTCAGAATTAGAACGTCTTTATCCTGAAATGAATCTTGACCGGCAGATGTTTGAAAAGGAAAATTCGGTTATTCTTCTGGCTGCTCCGGGCATCTTTATCAATTCGTATCTGATGATGCTGTGGTTGAATATCCTTTTAATGAAAAAAATTTTATTAAAAAAAGGAATCATCGTAAAAACCATTGAAAATTTAAACCGCTGGAAGGCCCCTCATGCTCTTGTTTTTGGTCTGATTGCCGTATCGGTTTTAATTTTCTTTGCCTCAGGTGCATTAGAAATTATTTCTATTAACATTTTGATCATATTATTGTTTGTTTATTTTTTTCAGGGAATTGCGGTTGTATCATTTTTTTTTCAAAAAAAGAGTGCCCCGTTTGCCGTCAGATTTTTTTTTTATTTGCTGATTGCAATCCTCCCTCAATTCCTGCTCCTTGTCATCGGATGCGGGTTATTTGATACCTGGATAAATTTTAGAAAACTGGATGCCGCTACATCATAAAATAAAAGTCATCCCCTTGATATGAAATCTTAGGGTGTGCTTTTTTGGAGGTTTAAATGAGAGTGATATTAAAAGAAACCATTGACACACTTGGAATTGCCGGGACAGAATGCATTGTGGCCGAAGGTTATGGGCGCAACTATCTTCTCCCCCAGGGTAAAGCGATTATTGCAACCCCCCAGAACAGAACCGTCATGGCACAGGCAAAAGCAAAACTGGAGCTCCAGATTGCCAAAGAAAGAAAAATTGCCGAGGAACTGGCAGAAAAAATTAAAACCGTTGTCATTACCATTAAGGCCAAAGTCCATGAAGATACGTTTCTTTACGGCTCAGTGACAACCCATGATATCAAGGAGTCGCTCAGTAACAGCAATATCGAAGTTGAGCGCCGCGCCATTCTTCTGGCTGAACCCATCAAAGAGATTGGGGAATACAAGGTTCCCATCCGACTTTATAAAGATGTTGAACCGGAAATCACGGTAAACGTGATTCCTGAAGAAAACCAGGACATTTAAGTTCTAAAGCATATCCGGGAAGGGATTTTTAAATCCTCCCGGATATGCTTTTTATCATCCTATGGCCCCCAGAAAAACAAAAATATCAGAAGACCCGCTGCTCAATAAAACCCCGCCCCAGGACATGGATGCGGAACAGTCTATCCTGAGCGCCATCTTCATCAATAATGACAGTCTTCATGATATTATTGCCATTTTATCGCCGGAAGACTTCTACAAAGGGTCCCATCAGAAAATCTACCAGGCAGTGATGGATCTTGCTTATAAAGGAGAGCCGGCAGACCTGATCACCATCGTCAACCGGCTCAAAGAAAAAGGCGAGCTGGAAAGCATCGGGGGTGCCTCCTATCTGGCCGCCATTGCAGACGCGGCCCCGGTTGCTGTCAATGCCGTTCATTATGCCAATATTATCAAGGGCAAATCCTCTCTTAGGCAATTGATCAGCGCCTCATCCGGTATTATTGAAAAATGCCTGAAAGACCAGGGTGATTTTGAAGATATTATGGATTTTGCCGAATCTTCGATTTTCAATATCTCTTCAAAAAAAACCGAGGGCGGCTTTAAAACCCTGGGAGAACTGATCAATCTGAATATTGATAAACTTGAAGACCAGCAGGGAAAAGCCGGCGGCCTTTCAGGGCTTTCCACCGGGTATCCGCGGCTCAATAAAATCACCTCCGGCCTGCAGAAATCCGATTTGATTATTCTGGCTGCAAGGCCCAGCATGGGAAAAACCGCCTTTGCCCTGAATATTGCCCGGAATGTGGCCCTTCATGAACGCAAACCCGTTGCTGTTTTCTCCCTTGAAATGTCCAACGAGCAACTTTCCATGAGACTTCTGACCTCGGAAGCCCAGATTGATTCCAACCGGCTCAGAACCGGTTTTATCAGCCAGGAAGACTGGCAGAATGCCACCGATGCGGCCGGTATCTTAAATGACCTGCCGATTTTTATTGACGACACCCCCAATATCACGGCCATGGAGATACGTGCCAAGGCGAGAAAGCTGTGCCAGAAACACAATGAACTGGGTCTCATTGTGATAGACTATCTCCAGCTCATGAAACCACCGTTCCGGACGGATCGAAGGGATCTGGAAATTGCAGAAATCTCAAGATCCTTAAAAGCCCTGGCCAAAGAGCTGAATGTGCCCATCATGGCCCTGTCCCAGTTGAACCGAATGCTGGAACAACGCTCGGACAAACGCCCCATGCTGTCGGATCTCCGCGAGTCGGGAGCCTTGGAACAGGATGCCGATATTGTTGCCTTTATCTACCGGGATGAGGTCTATAACAAGGAACCGGATAATCCTAAAAAAGGCATGGCTGAAATCATTGTGGCCAAAAACAGGAACGGGGCTACAGGCATGGCCCTGATGCATTTTCGAGGCCAATTCACGCGTTTTGAAGAGCTTTCTCCGGACTCTTTTCAGGATCTTGAATGAAAAACCAGGTTTACGGCAATACCGAAGGCCTTCGACATACCCAGATCAAGCTCATAGAAACCCTGTACCAGCAACAGACACGGCCGGAATATATTGCTGATCCTGAACTTATCCGGGCTCTTGTCCGTTTTTCCCATGACATCCGACGACAGATCGGAATTCTGGTTGACCGGAACGGAAAAATTGTCCATGTCATGGTCGGAGATTCCCAGGGCATTGTCATTCCGGTACTCTCCGATTATATGGCCCATCCGGGAAAATTAAAGGGCCTGAGGCTGGTCCACACCCATTTAAGAGAAGAACCCCTGACCCGGGATGACCTGACCGATCTTGCGCTTTTGCGGCTGGATTATATCACCGCCGTCGGTATCCGGTCCGACGGTGAACCGGGATTGGTTTATTCCGGCCATATTCTTCCGGATGAAGATGCAGACCCTTACAAGGTTCTTAATCCGACTACGATTGAAGACTTGAAAACCAATTGCCTTTCTCAAATCCTGGACCTGGAATCTGAACTGACCCGGAAAAATTCCTTGTACAAACCCGAATCCGGCAGAGAAAATGCCTTTCTCATCAATGCCGTGACCCTGGATCAGAAGGATGCCGCCGCCTCTCTGGATGAACTGAAAGAACTCTGCAAAACAAGCCGTATCAATATCATAGGAACCGCCATCCAGAAACGGAAACTCATTGATCCCAAATATGTCGTGGGCAAAGGGAAATTATCCGAGATCGTGATCCAGGCAATCCAGAAACATGCCAGCCTGCTGATATTTGACAGGGAATTATCCGCTTCTCAAATCCGCTCCATCACGGATTTTGTTGAAATGAAGGTCATTGACCGCACTCAGCTTATCCTGGATATTTTTGCTAAACAGGCAAAATCAAGGGAAGGCAAATACCAGGTGGAGCTTGCCCAATTGGAATACATCCTGCCGCGGTTGATCACCAAAAATACGGCCATGTCACGGCTGACCGGTGGTATCGGCGGCCGGGGACCCGGTGAAACAAAGCTTGAACTCAACCGGCGCCGGGTCAGGGAAAGAATTGACCGATTAAAAAATGAAATAGAGAAGATCAGAAAACAACGCCGGCAGCAAAAATCCAGGAGAAACAAGAAAGAATTACCGGTCATCTCTATTGTGGGCTATACCAATGCCGGTAAATCCACGTTGCTCAATACCCTTACCCAAAGCAATATTATCGCGGCCAACCGCCTTTTTGCAACCCTTGATCCCTCCAGCAGACGGTTAAGATTCCCAAAGGATATTGAGGTTATCATTACCGATACCGTCGGGTTTATTCAAAATCTTCCCCAGGATCTCATGGAAGCCTTCCATGCCACCCTGGATGAACTCATGGATGCAGATGTGATCCTTCATGTCATTGATATCAGCAACCCGCGGTATCAGCAGCAGAAACAAACCGTTGAGCAGATTCTCAAGACCCTGAAACTGGATACCGTTCCGACAATTCTCGTATTTAACAAATCAGACCGGATCGAACTTGATGCCTTTGAGGATCAATGGCTGTTAACCCAGGGAGTTTCAATATCCGCAACACAAAAACAAACCTTGACCCCCTTGGTTGACAAACTGGAATCAATGGTCACACTCGTAAAATAGAGGTTGACCAAAGGGTATTTTTGACTTAAATATGACAAAATTAATCTAATTATGGAATGAATATGGAAATTAAAAAACTGGACCAGATTATTGTGACGCCTTCAATTAAAAAGGACTCCATAGACATGCCGGATTGTTTTGGTGAGTTTAATAAAAAAAACAAGCTCTGTATTAAATATTGTTCAATATCCATTCGATGTTGTGTCATGCGAAGCAGAAACCCGAAAATAGACATTTTGGAAAAGCTTCTGATACACAACCATTATGCCGTAAAAATGCATTGATCCTATCATCAGAATCTGAAAATCAAACAAAATTTAGGGCTGCCGCCTATTCAAAAATCTTACCCGGATTTAAGATATTCAAAGGATCAAATACGGCTTTGACGCCCCTCATCAATTCAATCTGAGTTTCTCCGATTTCATCGGATAAAAATCTTTTTTTGGTAATTCCCACCCCATGTTCCCCGGTGATGGTCCCCCCTAGACGCAGGGTTTCCCTAAACAACTCCTGAAGCGCTTTTTCCGCTCTTTCAAGCTCATCCCCATTGGATTTGTCATACATGATATTGCAATGGATATTACCGTCTCCGGCATGACCGAAACTCACCACGGTTAATCCTGATGTCCTTTGAATTCTTTGGGTCACCTCAACCATATCCGGTATTTTATTGATGGGGACCACAATATCTTCATTGATTTTATGGGGTGCCAGTTTATATAGAATCGGAGATAAGGCTTTCCTGGCTTCCCAAAGGGTCTGCGCTTCCGCCGGGGTTTTAGCCGTCATCACATCCAGGGCCTCCGAGAAAAAACAAAACTCCCTGATTCGTTCCGCATCTTTTTCAACCGTGTCGGGGTTTCCATCCAGTTCAATAATCAGAAGGGACTTTGTATTTTCGGCAAGATCAAAACTCAAATGATCCTGAATCAGATGAAGGCATGCTTCATCAAGATATTCAACACATCTGGGCATGACGGTATTTTTCATGATACCGGACACGGTGCGGGCGGCCTTTGCCATGCTGTCAAACAAGACTGCCATGGTTTTTACGGCTTCCGGTTTCGGCAAAAGCTTTAATGTGATTTCCGTCACCACGGCCAGAGTCCCTTCAGACCCCACAATCAGACGGGTCAGATCATATCCGGCAACCCCCTTTGCCGTGGACACACCTGTTTGAATCACCTTTCCCGAAGGCAGGACCGCCCTTAATCCAAGGACATAGTCCCGGGTAACCCCGTATTTTACGGCCCGTGGCCCTCCCGCACATTCCCCGACATTCCCGCCAATGGTGCAAATGGATGAACTTGACGGGTCCGGCGGATAAAACAATCCTTTTTCTTCCACTGCCTGATGGATATCTGACACAATCACGCCGGGTTGAACCCGGACAATAAAATTTTCTTCATCAATATCGATAATTTTATTCATCCGGGTTAAGACCATTATAAGGCCACCCTTAACCGGTATGGATCCTCCCGTCATGCCGGACCCGGCCCCCCGGGGAACAACGATCAATTTCTCTTTGGAAGCCAGTTGCAGAATCTTTGAAATTTCGGTTTCCGAACCCGGGAAAACAACCATGTCCGGCAGATGGGAAATTCCTGTTGCATCATACGAATAACACAGCAATTCTTCTTTCTCTTTTGTAACATAGGGCTTTCCGGATATGGTTTGAAGCTCCCTAAAAACCGACCCCAAACGTCCCATCTACAGTTTCCCGGTTTCGATTTTCTTGGAAAGATAATTGATCTGCTCAAAAAGAACGCTTTTTTGCTTTAATTCCTTTTCAACGGCATTAATGGCATATATGGCTGTTGCATGGTATCTGTTAAAACTGCTGCCGATGCTTTTAATCGGTTGATCCGTGTATTTCCTGGAAAGATAAATGGCTATTTGACGGGGCCTTACAATTCTCTGCTGCCGGGAAGCCGATATGATCTCTTTTTCCGAAAGGGAAAATTCATCACATATCAATTTTTTGATGGACTCTATGGTGATCCGCTTTTTGATGTTCATAATATTGGCCAGAACACTTTTTGCAAGCTCAATGTCAATATCGTATCCCATGAGCCGGCCTTTTGCCGCAACACCAAAAAGACCGCTTTCAAGCTGCCGGACATTATCACTCAATTCCTGGGCAATATATTCCGTAACATCTTTCGGGATGGTATAGCCCAACGCCTTTGATTTCTTTTTTAAAATCCTGACCCGTGTTTCATAGTCCGGGGCCGATATTTCCGTCACAAGGCCAAGGGTAAGCCTTGATTTCAACTGGTCATTCAGTTTGGGAATATCATCGGGAAGTGCATAGCCGGACAATATGATTTTTTTATCGGCTTCAAAAAGGTAATCCAGTGTAATGGCCAGTTCTTTCTGGGTTGCATCCTTGCCGGCTAAAAAATGAATGTCTTCCAGAATAAGAACATCGCATTTTTTTCTGTATCTTTCCTTAAATTCATCTATTGTATTGGTTTTAATGGAATGGATCATTTCATTGGTAAAATCTTCGGCAGTGACATAATAAACACGCTTGGACTGACTGTGGGTAATGATATGATGGCCCACCGCCTGGGAAAGGTGACTTTTCCCCAGGCCGGTTTTCGCCAACAGGTAAAGAATGTTGGAACCATTCCGCTTCCCATGGGCGAGGGATAGAGAGGCTGAATATGCAAAATCCGAATTACGGCCCACAACAAAATCATCAAAGGTAAATCCTTTTTTCAATAATCTTCCGTTATTGAATCTTATATTCAGCCCAGGCAGGGTCATTTGCTTTGAATTTTTCGGTTTAAGGGCAAGGGCAGGATACGACCCTGATTTTTTAATATTTTTTCTTACACCGCCCTTGTCCTGGGAGGTCACTTTAAATTCAATGTGAATATCCTTATGGCCGAGTTTTGAAAACTCCTCCATAAATATCGGCAGATAATTGTCTTTCAATCGCTTGACGGAATATGAATTGGGACTGGACAGTCTGATATGATGCCCGTCATGCTCCAGAAGTTCCACTGGGTCGATCCACATTCTATAGCTGTGATCCGGCAGTGTTCTTTTAATTTGACATTTTACTTCTTCCCAGAACAATTCTAATTCTTTCAAAAAAACCTCTTTCTTCCAATTTCAAATTGAAACACGGGTTATAAAGCAAATTTAATTAATTTTAGCGGAAAACAACTGATATTCAAAAAGTATTGTTTTTTTAATTTAAATATCCATCATCGGTCAAACCCGATCTTAAGGGTTGGCAAAATATAAAATCAATGACTGGTATAATTTTTTATTATATTGATTTAATTCAATTTTATTTGTGAAACAGCCAATTTT
Organism: uncultured Desulfobacula sp.; assembly: GCA_964484555.1. Lineage (GTDB taxonomy): Bacteria > Desulfobacterota > Desulfobacteria > Desulfobacterales > Desulfobacteraceae > Desulfobacula. The sequence goes on along the minus strand of CAZAHK010000009.1, from coordinate 15,576 downwards.
TTAGAAATTCCAGCAAGTTCGGCAACTGCTTATTTTTCCAGGGTTTTTTAAATTTTTTCCAAAAAAAAAAATTCCCCAAAAAAAAATTCCCTCCGATTCTTTTCGATTTACTTTTAATACCTTCAAATTTAATAAAAATTAAATGAATTTTATAATCTGAATTTAACAATAGTTTCACAATTCCATAACAGAAATTGTATTTACTCTTTTTTTTTCCAATAGTATATTGCCCATAATTTTATATCATCTAACCCTAATGATAAGACAATACTCATGAAACAGCCATCTCCCCTTCCGCTTATCGGCATTACTTTAGGCGACCCTGCCGGAATCGGGCCCGAGATCATTCTAAAAGTCCTCAAGTATCCTGAAATCAACGGCATCTGCCGACCTTTGATTATAGGCGACTCACATATCCTGAAAAAAGCCATGGATTTGCTTTGCTTTCAGTATCAGATTCATATCATTGAAGACCCTGAACAGGGATATTTCAAATTCAAAACAATAGATATGATTGATATTCCGTTGCTGAATATCCAGGATTTCAAACCCGCCATTCCCTGCTTTGAAACAGGGACAGCCATGCAGGCATATGTTATCCGAGGGATTGATCTTGCACTGAACCGGAAAATAGACGGCCTTGTCACCTGTCCCATTACCAAAACAGCATTAAAGCTCGCCGGTTCCGACTTCCATGGGCATACGGAATTGCTGGCCCACAGAACCGGTACAAAAGAATATGCCATGATGCTGGCCGGTCGAACGCTGAGGGTTGTTCTGGTCACCATTCATATCCCCCTGGCGCAGGTTCCGGCAAGCCTGACCCGGGAGGGCATCATCAAAAAAATCAGGCTCACTCATACTTCCCTCAAAGGCCGTTTCAATATCAAGGAACCCAGGATTGCCGTGGCCGGATTAAATCCCCATTCAGGGGAAGACGCCATGTTCGGACGTGAAGAAAAAGACATTATTATACCTGCAGTTCAGGCGTCAAAAGATGAGGGCATTCATGTCCAAGGCCCCCTGCCCCCGGATACGGTTTTTTACCATGCTGTTCAGGGACTGTATGATGCAGTGGTCTGCATGTACCATGATCAGGGATTGATTCCCTTTAAACTCATCCATTTCAAAGACGGCGTAAACACAACCCTGGGGCTTCCCATCATCAGAACATCGGTGGACCACGGAACTGCCTATGATATTGCCTGGAAAGGGATTGCCGATCCTTCAAGCCTCATGGAAGCGATTAAAATGGCTGCATTTCAGGCTGATAACAGAAAAGACTGCTGAATGAATCCGGATAATATCATTATTCAAGGCGCCCGGGAGCACAATCTCAAAAATATTAATGTAGAGATTCCCAGAAACAGTTTCACGGTGATTACAGGGCTTTCCGGCTCGGGCAAATCCACCCTGGCCTTTGATACCTTATTTGCCGAGGGGCAAAGACGATATGTGGAATCTCTTTCCACCTATGCCCGGCAATTCCTGGGTCAGATGGACAAACCCGATGTGGATGCCATCATCGGACTGAGCCCGGCCATTTCCATAGAACAGAAGTCAGCCGGTCATAACCCCAGGTCCACAGTGGGAACGGTAACGGAAATATACGACTATCTCAGGCTTTTATTTGCAAGAATCGGCAAATCCTACTGCTATCAGTGCGGTCTTCCGATCTCTTCCATGTCCATCGACCAGATGACGGACAGGGTCATGGGCCTGGAAGCGAATTCAAAAATAATGATCCTGTCTCCTTTGGTTACCAATCAGAAAGGGTCCCATGAAAAACTTTTTTTAAAAATAAAAAAAGACGGGTTTGCCAGGGTCAGGGTGGATCAAACCATTTATCCCATTGAAGATCTTCCCGGGCTCGAAAAAAATCAAAAACATACCATTGATGCCGTCGTCGACCGGCTTGTGATAAAACCGGGAATCGAAAAACGGCTTTCCGACTCTCTGGAACTTGCCTTATCCTTATCCGAGGGACGGGCTTCCATTCTCGACCTGAGCCGTAAAACCGAAATCCTTTTCAGTGAATCAACCTCGTGCCTTCATTGCAGCATCAGTTATCCTGAATTTACCCCGGCCTCTTTTTCATTTAATTCCCCCCAGGGCGCCTGTCCCGAATGTGACGGACTCGGCACGGTAACGGAATTTGACCCGGACCTCATTGTTCCCGACAAAACCCTTTCACTGCGGCAAGGTGCGGTGCTTCCCTGGGAAAACCGGGACTCGGTTCAGTTTATGGAATTTCTGGATGCCCTGGTGACCCATTATAAGGAAACCATATACAAACCCTTTCATGAACTATCCCCCCGGTTCCGGGAGGTTTTGTTGTATGGCTCAGGCAAAGAGGAAATTCCTTTTTACACCGAACGGATGGATAAAAAAATTGCCTATCAGAAATGTTTTGAAGGCATTATTCCCATCCTGAAAAGACGCTATCTTGAAACAGAATCCGGTTCCATGAAGGATGATATTAAAAAATTCATGAATTTCAAAACCTGTTCTTCCTGCAACGGGACAAGACTGAACAAGGCATCCTCATCGGTCAGGGTCGGGAATAGGACCATTTCCGAAATCACCTCTCTTTCCATTCAGCATTCCCTTCATGATATGTCATCTCTTGAGTTGAAGGACAAGGATCATCTGATTGCCGAAACCATCCTGAAAGAACTGAAAGAGCGATTGGGGTTTTTACAGAATGTGGGTCTTGAATATCTGACCCTGAACCATTCCGCAGCAACGCTTTCCGGCGGAGAAAGCCAGAGAATCCGGCTGGCCACCCAGATCGGGTCCAAACTGACAGGGGTTCTCTATGTCCTTGACGAGCCCAGCATTGGTCTCCACCAGAAGGATAATGCCCGATTATTAACCACGCTCATGAATCTTAGAAACCTCGGCAATACCGTCCTGGTGGTGGAACATGATGAAGACACCATTCTATCGGCCGACCATGTCATTGATATGGGCCCCGGTGCCGGTATCCACGGGGGTGAAATCATGTTTTCAGGCTCTCCGGAAACGCTTTTGAAAAGTGAAACCTCTTTAACCGGATTATACCTTTCCGGCAAAAAACAAATCCAAACCCCAGAAAAAAGAAGGACAGGGTCAGGTCAATGGCTGACCCTGTCCGGCGCCTGTTCCAATAACCTGAAGCACATTGATGTTTCTTTTCCCCTGGGATGTTTTATCTGTGTGACCGGTGTTTCAGGTTCCGGAAAATCCACCCTTGTACTCTCCACCCTGTATCAAATCCTGGCAAACCGGATCAACCGATCAAGAAAGGCAGTGGGTCTGCATAAAGAATTAAAAGGCATTGAACAGTTGGACCGAGTGGTTCATATTGACCAGTCCCCCATCGGCAAAACGCCGAGGAGCAACCCAGGTACCTATACCCAGGTTTTCAACCATATCCGGGAACTTTTCTCTCAAACCCGGGAGGCCAAGGCAAGGGGGTATGGTCCGGGACGATTCAGCTTCAATGTCAAAGGCGGTCGGTGTGAGGCCTGCACAGGGGATGGCATTATTAAAATTGAAATGCATTTCTTGCCCGATGTCTATGTGGTCTGTGATGTCTGTAAAGGAAAACGGTATAATCGGGAGACCCTGGATATCACCTATAAGGGGAAGAATATCGCCCAGGTCCTGGATATGACCCTTCTTCAGGCAGCCCATTTTTTTGAAAACATCTCTTTTATTGTCACCAAACTGAAGACACTGGTGGACGTGGGGTTGGGGTATATGAAACTCGGCCAGTCCGCAACGACCCTGTCCGGTGGAGAGGCCCAACGGATTAAGCTTTCAAAGGAGCTGTCTAAAAAAGGAACCGGCAAAACCATTTATATCCTTGATGAACCGACAACAGGACTTCATTTTGATGATATCCGCCGATTATTATCCGTCCTCAATCAACTGGTGGATTCAAAAAATACAGTGATTGTCATTGAACACAATCTGGACGTGATCCGGTCTGCGGATTATATTATTGATCTTGGACCCGACGGAGGGGACAAGGGAGGGGAAATCATTGCCCTCGGGACTCCGGAAGAGGTTTCAAGAAACAAAAAATCCTATACCGGGTATTATTTGAAAAAAGTTTTAGATAACCATGCAAACAGAAAGGAGCCAAATGATTAAAGTAGGCATTGCAGGTGTGACAGGGTATACAGGGATTGAACTGGTTAAACTGATCTCCAATCATCCCAAGGCCAAATTGTGTGCCGTGAATTCAAACAGCTATAAAGGCAAGGCATTGACCGAGGTTTTCCCCTCCATGAGAGGATTTGAAACCCTGATTTGCGAGGATCTCGACGGTCCGCCCCTCTCGCGGAAACTGGATGTCATCTTTCTGGCATTACCCCACAAAATCTCCATGCACCATGTGCCCAGGCTTCTTGAAAATAATATGAAAGTGATTGATTTGTCGGCAGATTTCAGGTTTTCAGATGCCTCTGCCTATGAATCCGCTTACCAGGAACATACGGCAAAGCATCTGCTCAAAGAAAGCGTCTATGGGCTCAGTGAAATATACAGGGATAAGATCAAAGCGGCAAAGCTGATCGGGAATCCGGGCTGTTACCCGACAAGCGTTCTCCTGCCGCTCATCCCACTTTTGAAAGAAGACCTGATCCAGCCCTCAGGAATTATTTCAGATTCAAAATCCGGTGTCAGCGGGGCCGGCCGGTCCTTATCCCTTTCTTCTCATTTTTGTGAAGTGAATGAATCCTTTGCCCCTTATAAAATTGGAAACCACAGGCATACCCCGGAAATCAATGAAATCCTGAGCCTCCAGTCCGGCCGGAAGATTTCCATCACCTTTGTTCCGCATTTGCTGCCGATCACCCGGGGAATGTTATCTACCATTTATGTTCAAGCAAAGGACCATACCACTGAATCCAGGGTCCGGGAAGTATATGCCGCCTATTATGGGAAGCAACCTTTTATCCGGATTCTTCAGAAAAATGCATTTCCGGCCATTTCCCATGTCAAGGGAACCAATGCCTGTGATATCGGTCTTCATTTCTGTGAAAAAACCCATCAGATCATCCTTGTATCGGCCATTGACAATCTCTTAAAAGGCGCTGCCGGTCAGGCTGTCCAAAATATGAACATCATGTTCGGCCTGAAGGATGACCTGGGTTTGAATTCGGTTCAGGTGCCTTTATGATGAATATTATGCTTGACAGACAGGGAATATCTGAATAAAAAAAGAAACAATGAGAAATAGAGTTAAAATATATTATCATTCAGGCATGTCCTCTGACATCCGGGAATTGTCGATTCACAGGACTCTATGGATCTCTTTGTTCATCCTCATGGGTTTTTCAATTCTCGGGGGTTCCTATATTGGATACGATTACCTCAAATTGAAGCATTCGTTATCCATCAATGGGGATTTTGATGATACGGTTCACTCGTTAAACGGCGAAATCAATACCCAGAGAAAGCAGATCCAGCATTTTGCCGAAGAAATAGAAGGATTAAAAAAGCAGGTGGACAATCTGTCAAAATTTGAGGATAAAGTCCGGCTGATTGCAGATATCAAACAAACCAGTGATTCCAGCGGATTGATTGGGATCGGAAGCATCCCCGCCAATTCCCTGGACCCGGATCTTCCCTTGGCCCAGCGGCACAGCGGCCTGATCCGTGAGATGCATGAACAGGTGTCTCAGACAAAGGTTGCCGTCGAAAAAAACGCCCTTGATTTTGAACAATTGATAAAACAGCTTGAACAAAAAAGAAATCTTTTGGCGGCCACGCCCTCCATCCGGCCGGTGAACGGTTGGATTACCTCAGGCTTCGGAGGCAGGGTATCCCCTTTCACAGGGCAACACGAATTCCATTCAGGAATAGACATTTCCAATGCTCCGGGAACAAAGATTATTGCACCGGCAAACGGCAGGGTCGCCACTGCTGCCGAAAAAGTCTATATCGGGAATCTGGTGATCCTTGATCATGGCCATGGGCGTTCAACCAAATACGGCCATTTAAAAGAAATCCTTGTGAACCCGGGACAGGAAGTCAAAAGAGGGGATGTGATCGGACTTGTCGGCAATACCGGAAGAAGTACCGGGCCCCACCTGCACTACGAAGTTTTAATCAATGGAACGCCTGTTGATCCGTTGAAATACATTCTAAACTAATTTCCCCTTATCCCTGATTTTTATCAAATCCATTTTATAATTTTTTATTTTGATTTATATGATTAATGCTTATATGTTTGTCTTGAATTATTAACCATATTTAAAAAACAGGTAAACCAACCCATGGTCTTGAATCTTCTCACTAAAATATTTGGTTCCAGCAATGACCGGATTTTAAAAAAACTGCAGCCTATCATCCAGAAAATCAATACATTAGAGCCTCATATAAAATTGTTATCAGATAAGCAAATGCGACAAAAAACATTGGAATTCAAGGAGCAGTTGAACAATGGTGAACCTCTTGATGACCTTTTGCCTTCCGCCTTTGCCCTTGTCCGGGAAGCCTCGGTCAGAACTCTTGGCCTTCGCCATTTTGATGTTCAGTTGATCGGCGGAATTGCCCTTCATAAGGGCACCATAGCTGAAATGAAGACCGGTGAAGGAAAGACCTTGATGTCCACCCTTCCCGCCTATCTGAACTCTTTAACAGGCAAAGGGGTTCATATTGTTACGGTCAATGATTACCTGGCCAAACGTGATGCCGAATGGATGTCCAAGATCTATCATTTCCTTGGACTGGAAGTGGGCGTAATCCTCCATGACATAACGGATCAGGAAAGAAAAATCGCCTATGGCAGGGATATTACCTATGGCACAAACAATGAGTTCGGATTTGATTATTTAAGGGATAACATGAAATTTGATAAAGATTCCCTTGCCCAGAAACAACTCCATTTTGCAATCGTGGACGAAGTCGACAGCATTCTGATTGATGAAGCCAGGACCCCTTTGATCATTTCAGGCCCTGCTGAAAAATCAACCCACCTTTACACTCAGGTCAATACCATTATCCCGGCCTTTACAAAAGACACGGATTATACCCTTGATGAAGAATCCAAATCCGTCGCCTTAACAGAAGCCGGAGTTGCCAAGGGGGAATCGCTTTTAAACATTGAAAACCTCTATGACCCCGCCAATATAGAAATCCTGCATCATTTAAACCAGGCCTTAAAGGCCCACAAGGTATTCAAACGGGATACGGATTATATTGTCCAGAACAACCAGGTTGTTATTGTGGATGAATTCACCGGCCGCCTCATGACCGGGAGACGGTATAGCGAAGGGCTCCACCAGGCCCTTGAGGCAAAAGAAAATGTAAAAATTGAAAATGAAAATCAGACCCTTGCCACCATCACCTTCCAGAACTATTTCAGGATGTACGATAAATTGTCCGGCATGACCGGTACGGCCCTGACCGAGGCGCCTGAATTTAAAAAAATCTATAACCTGGATGTTCTTGCGATCCCGACCCATAAAAAGATGATCCGCGAGGATTCTCCGGATCTCATCTATAAAACCAAAAAAGAAAAATATGATGCCGCCATTCAGGAAATCATCCGCCTTCATAAAAAAGGACAGCCTGTTCTGGTGGGAACCATATCCATTGACGTATCCGAAGATATGAGTGAAAAACTCAAAAAAAAAGGCATCCCCCATACGGTCTTAAATGCCAAACACCATGAGGCGGAAGCCGAGATCGTCGCCAATGCCGGGCAAAAGGATGCTGTGACCATCTCCACCAATATGGCGGGCAGGGGTACGGATATTGTTCTGGGGGAAGGGGTGATCGAACTGGGCGGCCTTCATATCCTCGGGACCTCCCGGCATGAATCCAGGCGCATCGACAACCAGCTCCGGGGCCGCTCCGGCAGACAGGGAGACCCGGGGTCTTCAAGATTTTATCTTTCCCTGGAAGATGACCTGTTGAGAATTTTCGGCGGGGACAGAATCCATGCCGTCATGGACAAACTGGGAATTGAAGAAGGGGAGCATATTGAGCACCGGTTTATCAGCAAAGCCATAGAAAACGCCCAGTCAAAGGTTGAAGGCCATAATTTTGAAATCAGAAAGCATCTGCTGGAATATGATGATGTCATGAACCAGCAAAGGGAGGTCATCTATCAGCAGCGGCGCAAGGCTCTGGTGGAAAAAAGCCTCAAACCCCTGGTCTTTGAAATGATGGAAGACAAAGTCTATGACCTGGTGGACGAATTTGCACCGGAAAAAACCCCTGCCCCTCAATGGGATCTGGAGGGCCTTGGAAACAGGTTCCGGCAGATTTTCAATTACAGCCCTGATTTTGAAAGCCCTTCAATACCCCGGGACTCTGCCCAAAAACTGTCCGAATTCTTATTTGAAACCTTAAAAACCGTTTACGATCAAAGAGAAGCAGCCTTTGGGGAAGGCATCACAAGGGAAATCGAAAGACATATCGTTCTCCAGACGGTGGATACGAGGTGGAAGGAACATCTTTTATCCATGGACCATTTAAAAGAAGGGATCGGTCTGAGGGGATATGCCCAGCAGGACCCTTTGCGGATTTACAGGAAAGAAGGGTTTGATATGTTTCAGGCGCTCATGGACAGGGTCAAGGATGAAATTGTTGAAATCTTGTTTAAAATTCAGATTTCAAGCCCGTCCCAGGTGGATAATCTGAAAAAAAAGGAACAACAGAACCTGACCTTTTCCCATTCCGACGGATCAAGCATTAAAAAGCCGGTCAAACGGTCATCCCAGAAAGTACAAAGAAATGATCCCTGCCCCTGCGGAAGCGGAAAAAAATATAAGAAATGCTGTGGGGTTTAGACATCCATGACATCAACAGATTCTAAAATAAAAACAGATAGTTCGATAAAATCAAAAAATGATCTGCCGCCCATGTTTAAAGTCATTCTGCATAATGACGATTATACCACCATGGAGTTTGTGGTGGAGATTCTATTGACCGTTTTTGGAAAATCACTTGAAAAAGCAACGCAAATAATGCTTAATGTACATCATAAAGGAAAAGAAATCTGCGGGATTTATCCCCGGGAGATAGCGGAAACGAAAGTTGAGACGGTCCATCATCTGGCAAGCAGCAAAGGGTTTCCTTTAAAGAGTACAATGGAAAAGGAGTAAGGTATGATCAGCAAAGAACTTAGCACCGCTCTCGGTTTTGCCGTCAGAGAGGCAAAAAAGAGAAGGCATGAATATGTGTGTGTTGAACACGTTCTTTATGCAATCCTTAACCATGAGACCGGTGTTGAAACCATTGAAAAATGCGGGGGCAAGCCGGAACAGATAAAAGAAGAGCTTGAAAAATTCTTTGAGGAAAAACTGACCAAGATAGATTCCAAAGAAGAATATGTCCTGCAGCAAACCATCGGTTTTCAGCGCATGATTCAACGGGCCATCAACCAGGCCAGATCGGCTGAAAAGACCGAGGTCAATCTTGGAGATATTCTTGCCTCCATCTTCCAGGAAAAAGACTCCCATGCCGCCTTTTATCTTGAGTCGGAAGGGATCACCCGCCTGGATGTATTAAAATACATTTCCCATGTGGCCGACCATGAAAAAAAAGACATGGAACCTCTGGACCCTTCCCAGAATATGTTCAGACAAGCGGACATGAAAACAAAACGGCTAAAAAAGAAAGATCCTCTGGAGGCCTTCACCACCAATCTTCTGCAAAAAGCGGAAGAAAATAAAATCGACCCGCTGATCGGAAGGCTCAATGAGCTGGACAGGGTCATGCAGGTTCTCTGCCGCAGACGAAAAAACAATCCCATCCTTGTGGGAGATCCGGGAGTGGGGAAAACCGCCATTGCCGAAGGCCTTGCCTTAAAGATCAAAAACAAACAGGTTCCGGATCTTCTTGAAAACTGTGAGCTTTTTTCCCTTGATATGGGTGCCCTCCTGGCCGGAACAAAATACCGGGGGGATTTTGAACAACGGCTGAAAGACGTTATCGTTGCCCTGGAATCCAAGGAAAATGCCCTGCTGGTCATTGATGAAATCCATACGGTGGTGGGTGCCGGCGCGACCACCAGCGGCTCCATGGATGCATCCAATATATTAAAACCGGCTCTTTCTTCAGGGGATATCAAATGTATCGGCACCACCACCTATGAAGAATATAAAAATCATTTTGAAAAAGACCGGGCCTTTTCACGACGGTTTGAAAAAATTGAAGTATCGGAACCCTCAGTGGAAGAAACCACTCAAATCCTGACCGGCCTCAAACCCTATTATGAAAAACACCACGGCCTGACCTACCCTGCCGAAATCATTGAAGCGGCAGCCTATCTTTCCGACAAATATATCAATGACCGCCTTTTACCGGACAAGGCCATTGATGTGATTGATGAAACCGGCGCCTATCTCCGGCTGAAAGGCAACAGGAACCACGAAGCCGTTACCCTGACCGATATTGAAGAAATTGTGGCAAAGATCGCCAAGGTCCCGGTCACCAATGTGACATCAAAGGACAAGGCCAACCTGGAATCTTTGCCCAAAAAACTGTTAAAGGTCATCTTCGGCCAGAACAATGCCGTTGACATGCTGACCACGGCCATCAAACGGTCCAGGGCTGGCCTCTCCGCTCCTGAACGGCCCATCGGGTCCTTTCTGTTCATGGGACCCACCGGGGTGGGAAAAACCGAGGTTGCCAAGCAACTGGCCCATCATATGGGAATCGAATTTCTAAGATTCGACATGAGCGAATACATGGAAAAGCATTCCGTCTCACGGCTCATCGGGGCCCCTCCGGGATATGTGGGCTTTGACCAGGGCGGAATCCTGACGGACGGCATCCGCAAACATCCCCACAGCGTGCTTCTCTTGGATGAAATCGAAAAGGCCCATATGGACCTGTACAATATCCTGCTTCAGGTCATGGACTATGCCACCCTCACCGACAATAACGGCAAGTCCGCCGACTTCAGAAACGTCATCCTCATCATGACCTCCAATGCCGGGGCCAGGGAAATGAGCACCAACAGCATCGGGTTCGGGCCCCAGTCTGCCGATGTCGACTTTAAAGGCATGAAAGCCGTTGAAAAAGCCTTCAGCCCTGAATTTCGAAACCGACTGGACGGGATTGTCCAGTTTAACCATTTATCCACCAAGGTCATGGGCATGATTGTGGATAAAAATATGAAAGAACTGGAAACCATGCTCAAAGCCAAACAAGTCAAGCTGACCTATTCGGATAAGGTTCGGTCCTATCTGGCAAAAGAAGGATATGATCCGAAATTCGGGGCAAGACCCCTGGCAAGAATTATCCAGACCCGGATAAAAGACCGGCTCACGGATGAAATTCTCTTTGGCAGCCTTGAAAAAGGCGGGCAAGTTTCCATTGGCATGCGGAATCATAAATTGAGTTTTGTCTTTAAGAGCTGAATGCCCCTTTTCCGGTTATCAGAACGATTGGATTTTCCTCCTGCCTGGCTTGCAAGATCCGATGGCCTTTTATGCATCGGAGGGGACCTGTCGGCCCAGAGGATCCTGCTGGCCTATGAAAAGGGCATATTCCCATGGTTTTCGGAAAACGAACCCATCCTGTGGTGGTCACCGGACCCCAGACTGGTTCTTTCTCCCGGGAATATCAAAGTTTCACGAAGCCTGAAAAAAACCATAAAAAAAAACACCTTTCACCTGACCATGGACAATGCCTTTGAAGAAACCATTCTTTCCTGTTCAAAACCAAGGCGGAAAGAATATGCCGGCACCTGGCTGGTGGAAGAAATGATCGAAGCCTATATTCAACTGCATAAACTCGGTTATGCCCATTCCATTGAAACCTGGAAAGACGACCGCCTGGTGGGAGGCCTCTATGGCATCTGCCTGGGCGGGATTTTCTTTGGCGAATCCATGTTTTCCTTTGAAGATGATGCCTCAAAGACGGCCCTTACGGCCCTGGCCCGTCATCTGGAGCAGCACCGGTTTGACCTCATTGACTGCCAGGTCACCACAAATCACCTTCTCAGCATGGGGGCCACGGAAATTTCCAGAAATACGTATCTGGATATCATTCAACGATCCATCAAACGAACGGATCTCCGGAACGTCTGGAGTCCGCGTATCCCGCTTGGAGTTTCATGATGCGCTTCTGGAATGAACTGCCCTATCATATCAGCCCCTTTCTGATAGAGTTCAACGGCTTTGGCATCCGCTATTACAGCCTCATGTATGTTCTGGCCTTTGTCACCTTTTATTTTCTCATAAAATTCCGGCTGAAGACCGAAGATTTTTCCATTGATATCCGTCATCTGGATGATTTTCTCGTATGGGCTGCCGCAGGCGTTCTTCTGGGCGGCAGGCTCGGATATGTGATCTTTTATGACCTTCGCTATTATCTTGACCATCCGTTGCGTATTTTTCTTCCTTTCACCTTTACCAACGGGTTTACCTTTACCGGCATCTCAGGCATGTCCTACCACGGCGGACTCATCGGAGTGACGGCGGCTGTTTATTTTTTCTCCCGGAAAAACAAACTCCATCTCGGTGAATTCTCCGATCTCCTCTGTCCTGCCGTACCCCTTGGGTATACATTTGGAAGGCTGGGCAATTTTTTTAATTCAGAACTATACGGAAGGGCCACCAACCTGCCCTGGGGAATGTATTTTCCCTCGGACCCGACCCATACCCTGCGCCACCCGTCCCAACTGTATGAGGCTTTTTTCGAAGGGATTGTCCTATTCTGTACCCTGTGGTGGTTTCGACGGGCAAAGGCCCTTCGGCACCGGATGGCGGGCCTGTATCTCGTTGGTTACGGGCTCATCCGGTTCCTGATTGAATTCTTCCGGGAACCCGACGACCATTTGCAGTTTGTGGCTTATTTTATGACTATGGGCCAGGTTCTCTGCCTCATCATGGTGGCTGCAGGTATCCTGATCCTGTTCACCAATCGAATCAAAAATTGATTCAATCCGTCCTTTCAAATGGACCTGCACAAAACTTGACAAACCCGGTTCAGGCATAATAGTCTTTGTACTGTTAAAATTTTTAAGGAGCAGATCCATGCTGTTAAAATTATTTTTATGCTTTACCCTGATCCCTGTTCTTGAGCTTTACCTGCTGATTAAGGTGGGGACTGTTCTGGGGGGAGTCAATACCATCCTGCTGGTCATCATTTCGGGCTTCTTAGGGGCCTGGCTTGCAAGACTTGAAGGAATGAACACCCTTGTCAAACTCAGAGCCAACCTGCAACAGGGGCTTATGCCAGCTGAAGAATTGCTTGATGCCGTCATCATCTTCATTGCCGGAGTGGTATTGATCACGCCCGGTTTCATCACCGACATCCTGGGCCTCCTCTTGCTCTGGCCTGTAACCCGGAACCGGTTAAAACGATTCCTCAGAAAAAAATTTGATGAATTGAATCTGCAGGGCAATATCAATATTACCCGTTTTCATTGAGCTAAAAAGGGAACACCATGTTTTTAGATTTGATTTCAACCAGAAGAAGCATCAGAAAATTCAAAAACCGGCCCGTTGAAAAAGAAAAAATCGATATCCTGATGGAAGCCGCCCTTCGATCCCCGTCGTCAAGGGGCTTGAACCCCTGGCAGTTTATCATCATAGAGGACCGGGGCCTTCTTGAAAAACTGTCCGAGGCCAAACCCCATGGGGCCCATTTTTTAAAGGACGCTCCTCTGGGGATTGTTGTCTGCGCAGATGCATCAAAGAGTGATGTCTGGGTTGAGGATGCCGCCATCGCTTCCATCTTCATTCATCTTGCCGCCCATGATATCGGCCTGGGCAGTTGCTGGATACAGATCCGGAAAAGAGACTATGACGCTACCACCAGTGCCGATGCCTATATTAAAGATTTGTTGAATATTCCCGATACTATAAAGATTGAATCCATAATGGCCCTGGGATACCCGGATGAAACCAAAAAAATCCATGAAAAAGAGTCTTTGCAATTTCATAAATTTTCTTTCAACGCATACCTTAGATAAGGATACATGGAAATAAAAGCTGAAATTCTGAAGATGATTCAAAGAAAGGACAGCGACCTTCCAACCCTTCCCATGGTCATTGACCGAATTGTCACTGCGGCCTCGGATAAAAGAACAACAACAGAAGATCTGGCCGATGTGATTGCCTATGACCAGGGAATGACCAATAAGCTTTTAAGGCTTGCTAACTCCATTTATTATGCCCAGAAAACAAAGGTGGAAACCATTAAACGATCCATTTCGGTTATCGGCTTTGATGAGATCATCGGTATCGCACTGGGTATGGGCATCCTGTCTTCCTTTTCGGACAAATCAGGCTTAAGCCTGGATATGAAAGCCCTCTGGATTCACGGCATCGGCGTGGCCACCGTTGCCAAAGACCTGGCCAAAAGGACAAATCCCGGCATTGCCAATAAAATTTTTATCCCTGCCCTTCTCCATGATATGGGTAAGGTTATTTTTTCGATTTATTTTAAAGATGAATACAAAAAAGTCCGGCAGTTTGCCATGGAAAACAAAAAACCCCTGTATTTTGCCGAGAATACCCTTTTCGAGATAGATCACGCCCTCTTGTCCGCCCTTTTAATGAAGCGGTGGAATTTTCCCCCATCCATATTGTTCCCCTGCCGGTTTCATCACAATCCGGAATCTGCTCCCATCAAATTCCGGCACCTGTCCCTGATTATCAATCTTGCTGATTATCTGACCCAGAAAGCCGGCATAGGGCACAGTGGAAATCCGGTACCGGTGACGGTAAAAAACGTGTCAAAAAAAATCGGTATCAATGCTTCTGTTTTAACCCTTGTCATTGATCAATTGCAGCGAAAAGAGAACGAGATCAAAGAATTCTTTACCATTACCACGGAATCCCATTGACGTTTTCATTCCAGAATACAGACATCCGAATCACAGGGGCAGGCATCGTCTACTTCAAAGGCAAAAACAATTTTTGACGCCTGATCACATATCCCGGCCGGAATGGGCCGGAATGAAAAAGAACGATAATTTTGGATCATATCTGCCTTATGGGGTATATTTTCCAGACCCGCTGCCGTTATCTTTCCGGTATCACCGGACAGGATCTCTGCATCCTCTCCATTGGTAATCACCACCACGGGAATCTGGTACGGTCTGATGATCCTTGATAGAGCAAGGGTTGAAAGCCTCCGGGTCACAAGGGAACCGGGAGCGTATTGGATCACCCCGACGATTTTGTGTTGATAATGGATTAAAAAATCAATCTTGATCCTGGCTTTTTTCCCGCCTGCTGATATTTCAATCCCTTTATTGGCTTCAATATCCGCCCTGTCAAACCCTTTTTCCAGAACCAGTTTTTCAGCGATTTTCTGACGATACCTCTCATCGTGGGTATCGGTCATTTCAACGCCTGTCAGAAAATCCTCTAACTTTCCAAGAACGAGATGGTGAGGATTTAAGATTGCTTTCATTTTATTTAAATGCGCTCCTTTTTTTATCACTAACAAACAAATCCATTCGAAAATCACTTTCTTTCGTGCCCATAAATATAATTATCTTTAAATGAAAAAAAAGATCTGCTCTTAAAAACGCCAAAGGCCCTGATGATCTTGTGATCATCAGGGCCTTTGAAGAGGATAATCCGGCAGCGATCTACTCTCCCACACAGT
>CAZAHK010000008.1:0-47679 GCA_964484555.1 uncultured Desulfobacula sp. | reverse complement strand
CGGGAAAATCCATACTAATGGCTAATCTCTTATATTTCAAGGATAAAAAGGCATTTGCCCGGGACCTTTGTTTTATTTGAAAGACGGCCGGAAAAGATCTGGTTTTTTATATTGCAATATGACAAAATACTGGTAAATTGATACAATTGAGCTATCCCGGATATATCTTTTAAGATGAAAAAAAACAAAGGCCCCGTCATCATTCTGGTATCTGCTTTCATTTTATGGTTAAGCTTTTTGCCGTATTTTCATGACATATTTTTTTCAAAATTGTTTTATATGCCCTTTGTCGGGACTGTTGCGGCCATTGTGGCCAATATCACCCCGGCTGCCGCAGGAATCATTTATTTTCCCATCTTGACCCATCTGAGTGTGGCGCCGGTTACCGTAGCTCAGTTCAACCTTGCCATTCAGGCCTATGGAATGGGCCTGGGAACCTTCCGGTGGTTCCTGTTCAACAGGAATTTATTTCTCTTTAACTTGCTCCCCATATGCATGCTTGGCGGATTCCTGGGAGAAATCGTGAGCATTGTTCTCTTTCCCATCAAAAGCCCCGAACTTCTGACACTGATTTTTAATTTTATCGCATTTGCGTTTACCCAGATTATCTTTTTTTCCATCCTCAGAAATGCAAAATACCCCAACGCCCGTTTAAACCTGACCTTGTCCACCGGAACGGTTCTATTCGGCTTTGCCTTTATCGGAGGCTTGATGTGCGGCTGGATCGGCTTCGGCATTGATACCCTGTTTTATTTTATCATGACCCTTGTCTTCAAAATCAATCCTGCTGTTTCCATTATCACCAGCATCGCCCTCATGGCTGCCATGTCCATTTCCGGCACCGTCCTGAATGCTGTTTTTCATGATGTGCCGCTGGCCTTATGGTACAGTGCAATCCCGGGCGTAACCATTGGCGGGATGTTTCTTGCAACCTATATTGCAGTAAAAATGGGGGCAAAGAATATTCTGCTGTTGTTCACCTTTTTTCTGAGCACGGATTTTTTTGTTACCCTCTGGACCCAGCAGACCCTGCCCATGAGTGAAACCGTCAGAAAAATCATCATCTACATCCTGATATTTTATCTTCTGGCGATTCATATCAAGATATTCAGGTCTCAATCCAAGCATATGGAGGTCTCCATGGGAAGCTTTGATCTTGCAGAAGAACCGACAATAGAACCTGCTCCGGCAAAAATGAAATGATCTATGTCATTAAACCGGACCATAAATATCTCATCAAACGAGGCTTCAATATGAAAAATTCAAAGGCAAACCCATTTACCCGGGAAAAGCTGGCCCAAGACGTTCTAAACGAATGGCAGAACCTTATCGACTCAACGGCTGAAATCTTTGGCGTCCCTGCAGGGCTGATCACGCGCGTTGACGGAGATCAAATCGAGATCCTTTTGTCCAGCGCATCAAAAGGAAATCCTTATACGGCGGGATACACGACACATTACCCGGATTCGGGATGGTATTGTGAGCGGACCCTGAAGAGCAGGGATCTGAATCTTATTCCGGATGCGCTCCGGGACCCTGAATGGAAAAACAATGATGCCGCTGTCGGATTGAATATCATATCCTATGTCGGCATGCCTATATTTCGCCCCGACGGCGGGGAATTCGGGACCGTATGCTTCCTGGACAACAAGGCGAACCCCCACAATGAGCTGCACATCAAAATGCTCAACCAGGTCAAGCGGATGGTCGAGCTGTCCCTCCGCATCATCTACGATAAAGATCTGATCGAACAGCAGGAGCGATTGATCAATAATTTGAGCAGGATTTACCCGATTTGCAGCTATTGTAAAAAAGTCCGGGAACAATCAGGCGACTGGGTTCAAATTGAAAAATATATCCAGGATATCGCCGGCACCCATCCTTCCCACGGGATCTGCCCGGATTGCTTTGCAAGGGAGATGAAACAATTTGAATGAGGTTCTGCGTCATCACAAGGGTTTGACCATTTGCCTGATCCGCCCTGATGCGATTGATTCGACGAATTCCAGACCCAATTCCCGGCTTCTTTTAACGGTTTCCTTCCAATAGGCCATGCGCTCCCTGTCCCTTCCTTTAAACCCATAGAAATCCTTCCGGTCCGGGATTTTGCCAAAGGGAAGGCTTTGGACAAAGGCCGGGGACGGGGCAATGAGAACCACGTCGGCCATGTTGTCAGGGGCCGGGGGCCGGTTCAGGCGCTTGTCAAACCAGCCGGGGGTGATATGCTCATAAAAATGCGGAAACAGAACCAGCCGGTTTTCTCCGGGCAGCACCGGTCCGGGCATAAACGGGATATCCAGGTGGTAATCCAGGATCCCGCCGTCCCGGAACATGCCTTTGGCGCCGGGAATATCCGAAACCCCGGCCATAATTGCGGGGATGGCGCCGGAAGACAGGAGGGCCGGCTTGAAATTGTCCCTGGTCAGGCCGTAGACCTTCAGGGGAAACCGGTTCATACCCGCATAGGGCGGCAATTCACCCGGAGCGCAAAAAAGGGCCCGTTCAAAAAATGCCCCCAGAAAATCCCGGCTCAGGAGATTGGCCCCGGCGGCCAGCCCCAGCCCCATCCACTGGAGGGGCAGGGCCTCGCTCTTGAGTAGGCCCCGGCACCGGTTGGCCAGAAATGAAATCCGCATAAAGGGGTGGTTCAGCACCTGTTCGATCCTGTTTTCGTCGATGAAGGCATCCAGTATTCTTAAGGTTTCCCGGTTGATTTCCTCCCGGGTGGGCCGGCGCTGGTAATGCTGGGCAATATATTCCCTTTCCAGGGAGTCCATGGCGGCCAGGGGGTCATCCTGGCAGAAGGCCGCCATCCTGAAGGCCCCGATGGAGGTTCCGATGAGGTGAAGGGGCTCGGTCCGGCCCTTGAAAAGATCCATGAGGACCCGGTCGATGCCGGTGAGGACCAGGAATTTGGCGGACCCGGAAGCCCCGGCCAGCACCTTGATCCGTGCAGGGGCAAGGCCTTCGTCCCGGATGATCCCAATGGCCCTGCGGCCGGCCCGGACGGAAATGACGTCAGGCATGATACCGGATGTCCGGGGCATTGCGGCGGGGTGCCCTGTAATAACGGAGTTTGGGGAACCCGACCATGAGGGCGCCGTGGCAGGTATGGGTTTCCGGCAGAGCCAGCACCTTTTTCAGGTCAGGCCATTGCCCGGCGGCGTAATTGACATACCCGGCCCAGCAACTGCCGAGACCGAAACCGGTCAAAGCCAGCTCAAGGTAGGCCAGGGCCGTATGACAGTCGGCCGAGGCACTGCCGAATTCATTGGCGGCATGGGCAAAGACCAGTTGGGGCGCATCCCGGCAGATCCGGTCGGAGCCCTTGTCCCAGGCTTCGACCAGGGCGTCCATCTTCAAGGACCGGGCCATTTCCGGGCTTTTATGGAGCAGATAACGCATCCAGTTGATGACATGGCCGCCGATGGTGCGAACATCTTCCTTTTTGTCCACCACCAGCCATTTTACCGGTTGCCGGTTGCTGCCCGAGGGAGCGCAGCAGGCAATGGCCAGGGCCTTTTCAAACAGATCCCGGGGCACGGGCCTGTCCTTATAGCGCCGGATGGACCGCCTGGATCTCAGGAAATGTTCTGTCCGGCGTTCACCGAAAACCAGATCCCTGTCCATGTCCAGGCAGTCTCCAGGAGCCAGGATGGAAAGGGTCAAGGCGCCCTGGGGACAGACAGCCACGCAATGGCCGCAGGCGATGCAGAATTCCTCTGCGCCGGATAGGGGAACGGGTCCGTCTTCGGTCATTTCAATGATATGGGCCGGGCATTCCACGGCGCAGATTCCATCCTTATTGCATTTTTCAGTATCAATGTGAAACAGGTTCATGATTTCTCCTTTTTTTTATCAAAGATACCAGACCCGGCATTGGAATTCAATATGCCCCGAGCAAATGGCCCTGCTTTTTCCTTGACGCTAACAGCCAAAAGGGATTAGACTGAAACCGGCTCAAAAGCAATACTGCGCTTGTTTCAGTTTTTTGTCCGGACATCACTCATACTGAAATTACAGGTCATGCTCTTTTTAAAAACAAAGTTTAAAAAGGAGGTGGATGGAACCCGCAAGAATAATGTGTGCCGTTGATTTTTCCGATTTTACCCACATGATCGTATCCTATGGAAAATCTCTGGCGTCGGAATTTGATGCAAGGCTTTATCTCTGCCATATCGTCCCCACGCTCATGGTTTCAAGCCATATGTCTTCCTATATTGATTATGCCGGGATTGAAAGCGACCATATCCATAATGCCCGGAACCGGCTGGAGGAAATTGCAGCAGAATTTGATATTCAGTGTGAGATCATCGTCTCGGTCTCCCTCGGTCATCCGGCGGATCAGATCGAATCGGCGGCCCGGCAGAATAAGATCGACATGGTGATCGCCGCAACCAACGGCGGGTCAGGGGTGATCCGGTTTTTGACGGGTTCGGTCACCAATAAGCTCATCAAAATTTTATCATGCCCGCTTCTGGTCCTCCATGCAAAGGATGACGGCCGGGTGTCCCAGAGTGAGGAAAAAATAAAATTAAACCGGATCCTGGTGGGATGTGATTTTTCCCCGGATTCCCGGCTGGCCTTTGAATATGCCTTGAGCCTGGCCCAGGAATTTCAGACCCGGCTCTATCTTGCCCATGTGGTGAGTCCCATGGAACCGATTGAACTCATGGCGCCTGATCCTGTACTGCTGGATGGCCCGCCCTACCAGGAATTGATCACCTATGCCGAAAAAATAGATGCAGACATGATCGTTCTCGGGATCCGGGGCCACAGTCTTTTAGAAAAATTCCTGGTGGGGTCCACAACGGACCGCGTCATCAGCCGGGCATCGTGCCCGGTTCTTGCGGTTCGCCCCATCTCTTGACATCTGATCTGAATAAAGGAGGCTCCCATGATTAAAGCAAGCGACATTATGGAAAAAAATATCATTTCCGTTCAACCTGAGACAGAGATCACAAAAGCCGTTGAAATTCTCCTGAACCATCACATCAACGGAGTCCCCGTGGTTGACGAAACCGGCGCTCTGAAAGGGATTCTATGCCAGAGTGATCTGATTTTTCAGCACAGGGAAATTCCCGTCCCCCCTATTTTCATTCTTCTGGACGGCATCATTCCCCTGTCCTCATCCAAAAAATTCAATGCCGAACTCAAAAAGATGGCTGCGGTAACGGTGGAACAGGCCATGGTCAAAGACCCGGTCTTTGTCGGGCCCGAGGCACCGATTTCGGAAATCGCAAGCCTCATGGTGGAAAAGCATTTTCATACCATCCCGGTGGTTGAAAAGGGCAAACTGGTGGGGATAATCGGAAAAGAAGATATCCTAAAGGTGCTCATCCCCTGATCCGGATCAACATCCCATACAGGATCTTAACCCGAAAAATCCCCGGAGCAGGGAGATATTGTATCGTTCAGGCCCGGTTTCCTGGATCCACCGGGTCTGAAGACGTACATCGGCAAAATTGACGGGCAGAATATCTTCATGTAAGGGTATTATCCTGTCCTGAAATTTTTTCTGACGGTCAAAGGGAAGACAGGAATTGATCAGAACACCGTCCAGATGAGCCAGGTCCTTGAAATGAGGCTCCTCCGGCAGGCCGGTCCGGTCCCAGAGAAAGACCTGCCGTCTCATCTCCCCTTCAAAGCACAGGCCGGGATTCTTTGTGATCATGGTGAACTGAACAGCCCGGTTGCCGGGTTCAGGATAGAGGTATCTTAAATCCTGGTCCAGGAAATGGGGTCTTTTTATGGCCATGGCCGCGAGCAGGTCCCCGGTATCCGGGATCACCTCGGGTTCAATGAAAATCACTTCCACGGGGACAAAGGGATTTTGCCGGGAAATACAGGCCAGAACCGCCTTTTGATAGGCCTTATCCCGGACGGCAGGGCCAAAGAAAACCTGGAATGGGGAAGTGATCTGCCGGGCCAGGCATTCAATCTCTAAAAGGTCGCGCCGGTCTTCAAGGATCAGCTTTGCAAGACAGGGCCGTCCGTCAAGGGAGATATAAAGATCTCCCCCTTTTTCACTTTTAAAGGAGACCTCAAGGTCGGGGAAGGTGATAAAACCGGTGTCGAATGTTTCTTCGGCCAGGTCCAGGGCCCGGACCATGTCCCGGGAAGAAAACCCGGGGCTGGAGATCAGGGTGTACGGTGGACGGGGGTCATAGTGGAGCCCCAGTTCCCGGCTTTTTTTTCTGAAGGCCGTACCCGGCAGCACCAGGAGGGGGAAAACCTGGAGATGGTCATAAAGGCCATGGTCATGGACAAAATCAAGGGTCTTGCCAAAGCCTTCCAGGGTATCTCCGGGCAACCCGAAAATCAGATCCACGGTGGGGACGATGCCTTGAGCTTGGAGGGCCTTTACCCCGGAAAGAAAGACCGGAAGACGGGTGGGCCGGTTCATCTGTTTCAAGGCCGGAGGATTGGTGGATTGGAGGCCCACTTCAAAACCTGTAAAGCCTGCTTTTCTGAAAAGTTCCGCCATCTTGTCATCCACGGATTCGGCCCGGATCTCGCTGGTGAAGGCCAGCTTCCCGGACCGGTTCAGACCGGCGATCTTTTCCAGCAGGGCGGGAAGCCCGGTCCTTGAATTCAGGGACGGGTCCAGAAGATACACTTCTTCCACCCCTTGCTCCAGGGCATGGGCCATCCCGTCCAGCACAATCCCATCCTCGGCCATGCTGAGGGTTTTCCGAGATTTATGGTAATAGCAGAACCCGCATCGGTAGGGACACCCCCTCTGGGTTTCAATCAGCATGAAATTTTCGGCTCCGGGCTCAAGAAAACCATTCACGTAAGGGCTGCCAAGGCTCAAATAAGAGAGACCGGACCGGTCCTCGACCCGACCCTTTTTCCAGAGGGCGTCTTCCGTGAGAAGCCGTCTGAAAACACCCTCTCCTTCTCCGTATACATAAACGTCAACAAAGGGGGAACGGGCAAGTTCATTATCCGGCGTAATCTCGGGACCGCCGAAAATGATCCGGGTCTGAATTTTTTCCTTTATTTTTTCCGCCAGATAAAGAGAACGGTCCAGGTTCCAGGAAAAAACCGTAACCCCCAGGACATCGGGATGGTATTCGGTAACCGCCTTGATCAAGGCCCGGTCGCCGGCATGGGAGGCCAACGCTTCGGGCAGAATATCCACCCTCAGATCCGGGATACCGGCGGCGGCCTGTTTGAGACAGGCCGCGCCCAGGGGAATATTGCCGGTCTTTAAACCGAAATTGAGTTTGGGTACGGGAAGCTGGATCAGAAGCACTTTCACCCCGCCAGCCTAATATAATCCCCGATTAAAAACAAGCTTCAAGATCGGGCCGTAAGAAAATTTCTTACAACAAGATCAAAACCTTTCCGATTTCAAACTTTCTGTTATGAGGATACATATCTATCCTGAGTAAAATTTTTATGTTTGTATGCGTTTAATTTTCATCACCCAAAGGCCTTGGAAATTAAACCTAATTTCTAACCAAAGGAGATTCAAATGAGAACAAAACTTCTGTTAGCGGTCATTTTTGCCACGTTTTTCGCCTTCGCTGCAACAGCCATGGCCGAACCCATTGTGATCAAATTCAGCCATGTGGTGGCGGTTGACACACCCAAGGGCCAGGCTGCGGAATACTTCAAGAAACTGGCCGAAGAGCGCACCAAGGGAGCGGTCACAGTCCAGGTCTATCCCAACAGCCAGCTTTACAAGGACAAGGAAGAAATGGAAGCCCTTCAAATGGGTTCAGTGGACATGCTGGCTCCGTCCCTGGCAAAATTTGCCCCCCTGGGCGTAAAGGAATTTGAAGTCTTTGACCTGCCTTTCATTTTTGACGGATATGAGGATCTTCACAAGATCACCACCGGGCCCGTGGGCAAAAAGCTCCTGAACATGCTGGAAGTCAAGGGAATCCAGGGCCTGGCCTACTGGGACAACGGATTCAAGGTCATGAGCGCCAATAAAGCGCTCAAAACCCCGGCCGATTTCAAAGGGTTAAAAATGCGGATCCAGTCCTCCAAGATTCTCGATGCCCAGATGCGGGCGTTGGGCGCCATTCCCCAGGTCATGGCCTTTTCCGAAGTTTATCAGGGCCTCCAGACCGGTGTCGTAGACGGAACGGAAAACCCGCCCTCCAACCTCTATACCCAGAAAATGCATGAGGTCCAAAAATATGTCACCTTCTCTAATCACGGCTATCTGGGATATGCCGTCATTGTAAACAAAAAATTCTGGGCAGGCCTGCCGGCCGATATCCGGACCCAGCTTGAAGGCGCCATGGTCGATTCCACGGTTTATGCCAACAGCATTGCCAAACAGAAAAATGAAGAAGACCTGGCCTCGGTAAAAGCCTCGGGCAAATCCGAAATCATCATGCTTTCCGACGAGGAAAAAGCCGCCTGGAAAGCCGCACTGGTAAAAGTCCACACGGAAATGGCGGACCGTATCGGCGCCGACCTGATCCAGGAGGTGTATACAGCCACCGGGTTTAAAAAATAAAAATACGAAAAACCTGAGGCAGATCTGACGGAATGCCGGGGTACCCCTCGGCATTCTGTATTCTGCCCGATTCAATATTTTTTGGAGGATTGTAAGGATGCTGAAATTTCTCGACCATCTGGAAGAATGGCTGGTGGCCACGCTGATCGGTACCGCCACCATCATCATTTTCCTGTCCGTCGTGCATCGCTACGCCAGCGGCCTGCCCATCCCGGGGGTACAGGACTGGCTCCTGTCCATCAATATGGGCTGGTCCCAGGAGCTTTGCATTTATATGTTCATCTGGATGGCCAAATTCGGGGCCGCCTACGGGGTCCGCACCGGTATCCATGTCGGGGTGGACGTGTTCATCAACAGTCTGAAAGACAAGACCCGGGCCAAATTCGTGGTCATCGGCCTTTCCGGCGGAGCGCTCTTCACCGGCATCATCGGCACCATCGGGTTCGGCTTTGTCTGGGAAGTCGGCCTGCGCTACGCCGTTGCCGTCACCTTTGGCTTCAACTGGCCGGATCTGACCTCGGGACCGGTTTCCCCGGATCTTGAATGGCCGGTATGGATCTTCTATTCCGCCATCCCCATGGGGTCCTATCTCATGTGCTTCCGCTTCCTCCAGGTCATCAAAAAATTCATCCAGACCGGTCAACTGCCCCAGACCGATACCTCCCATGTAGACGGTCTCGCCGACGACTTTGACTTTGGTGAAGCCCAGGCCGGACCGGCTGCCGGGACAAAAGGAGGTAATTCATGAGCGCCCTGATCATTTTCGCCCTACTGGCCTGTCTCATGCTGACCGGCATGCCCATTTCCATCTCTCTCGGTCTCACCGTACTGACCTTTTTGTTCACCATGACCTCGGTGCCCATCGAATCCGTGGCCATGAAGCTTTTCACCGGGATAGAAAAATTTGAAATCATGGCCATCCCGTTTTTTATCCTGGCCGGTAATTTCCTCACCCACGGCGGCGTGGCCAAGCGCATGATTCATTTCGCCTCGGCCCTGGTGGGCCATTTCACCGGGGGCCTGGCCCTGGCCGGGATTGTGGCCTGCGGCCTCTTTGCCGCCGTATCCGGGTCCAGCCCGGCCACGGTGGTGGCCATCGGCTCCATCCTCCTGCCGGCCATGGTGAAGCAGGGCTATCCCATGAAATTCGGCGTCGGCGTCATCGGCACCTCCGGGGCACTGGGCATCCTCATCCCGCCTTCCATCGTCATGGTTATTTATGCCGTCTCCACCAATGCCTCCATCGGCAAGCTCTTCATTGCAGGGATCATACCGGGCCTTCTCCTGGTGCTGCTGCTGATGTTTGTCACCTGGGTGGTGGCAAAGAAAAACAATTACCCCAAGCTTCCCAGGGCGAGTTTCAGCACTGTGATGCGCACCTTCAGGGAAAGCGTCTGGGGACTCATGCTCATCGTGGTGGTCATCGGCGGCATCTATTCTGGGTTGTTCACTCCCACGGAAGCCGCCGCCATGAGTGCGGTCTATGCCTTTTTCGTCTCGATCTTCATTTACCGGGACATGACCATGAAAGACGTGCCCCGGACCCTTCTGGCTTCGGCCAATATGTCGGCCATGATTCTTTACATCATCACCAATGCCGTGCTCTTTTCCTTTTTGCTCACCTCGGAGCAGGTGCCCCAGCAGTTAACCTCCTGGATCACCGGGATGGGTCTGGGAAAGGTGGGGTTTCTCGTCATGGTCAACCTCTTGCTCCTGGCGGCCGGTAATTTCATGGAACCCTCGTCCATCCTTCTCATCACCGCGCCTTTGCTTTTTCCCATGGCCATGCAGCTTGGGGTTGATGAAATCCACCTCGGGATTCTCATGACGGTGAACATGGAGATCGGCATGATCACGCCGCCGGTGGGCCTGAACCTCTATGTGGCCTCGGGTATTTCTCACCTTGGCCTGACGGAAACCACCAAGGCCTGCGCCCCGTGGATCCTGGTCATGCTGGCCTATCTCATCCTGATCACCTATGTGCCCCAGATCTCCCTGTGGCTGCCCAACCTTTTGTTTTAACGAGGAGGACCTATGATACTTCCCAAAATTAAAATCAAAAAAATACTCTTTGCAACGGATTTATCCGAGTCCGCCCGGCAGTCCCTTGCCTATGCGGTCAGTCTTTCCAACCTCTACGGGGCCGGCATCACCATTGTCCATGCCCTGGAAGAAACCCAGGGCATGGAAGCCGCCATTGCCTATCACGTAGGGGCCGAGGCCTGGGCCAGAATCAAAAAGAAACAGGAGGACAGCGCCAGAAGCGCCATCATCGGAAAACAACGGGCCGTTGATCCGGGCATGAAGGACGCCCTGACACAGTTCTATGAAACCGTTTCGGAAAATGAGGAAAACCAGTCCTTTGTCCTGGACGAGGTCGTGGTGGGCCGGGGAAACCCGGTGGACGTGATCATTGAAGCGGCCCAGGCAAAGGAATGCGACCTCATTGTCATGGGAAGCCACGGCCACGGGGGCCTGGCCGGAATACTCATGGGCAGCACGGCCAAAAAAGTGGTGCAGCAGTCCAAGATCCCCGTCCTCATCGTCCGGCTGCCGGAATAATCCTCCCTACACACAGCCTTGGGGCCCGGATCAAACCGGGCCTTGAGGCTTCACACCACCCTCATTCGCCCTATCCCGTCACGGGAAACACTGGAAGCTTGGAGATTGGTCGTTTTCAACATCCACCGGTGGCAATAATGATTTTGTTTTCTTGTTGCAGCAACTATATTTATAAAAAAGAAGCATGGCTTGATTAAGCTTGTCAGAAAATACAGTTTAACGACCAAGCTCACCGGCAATGGAGCGTAGTGGACTTGTCGATCTGTGCCGCAGCGCCTTGTTGGTCAAATTTATTCTTTAGAGCTATGTAGCGAATAGGGCGAGATATTTTTTTTGCGTAACCATCTTCAATTACTTTTTTCAGCCATGCATTGATCTGTGTTTTGTTCACATCCAAGGCCTCAGAAAGTTCGTCGGCTGTGGCTGGGCTATCCAGTTTTTTCAAAATAACCGGCAAAATGGCCTGGTATATTGACAACGGGCACTCCGGTGTTTTGACTTCGGTTTCAACTATGGGCTCCGATTCAGCCATTGTTGGTTTTTCTTTCCCAACCCCGGTGACTGGTGCCAGCTCTTCAGTGGGAACCATCTCTTGGGCCGCCTGAAAATCAAAGAGGCTCGGATTCTTTTTAGGCCGGTTTTCCCAAGAGTTAACTGCTAAGTCATGTAACTGCTGTTTGAAGTTATTGCGATCAATCGAATCAGGCCATGATATTGCGCCAAGATCCAGCAGTTTGCTGTTTCCCTGTGGCAATTCGTTTCCAACTCGAACAAAGACGGGCAATGCATTTTCACGTTTGAGTTCCTCTTCAGCACCAGTCCAGGTGCCGCCTTTTTTGTGCTCTGCGCTAACAACCAGACCATAATCCGACATGGCATAGATCAGCTTGTTTCTTCCCATGGCTGTTCCAACGGTGAAGCGAGCATTGGGGTGGTAAGGAGAGACTAATAACAGATGTCCATCGGCAATCGCATGACGGGCACTGCGTTCTAGGCTTTTCTTTAAAAGGTTCTCGGCAAGAATGCCTATGGTAACGCCACCGGCTTCAAGCGCCGCGTTCATGGAAATCTGATCAACTCCCCGAGCGCCTCCTGAAACAACCGGCATGCTATTATACGCGCAAAGTTCAGCGACTTGACGAGTAAAGGCTTCACCTGCCTGATCTACATTACGAGAGCCTACGATACCAAGCCCGCCACCTTTTAATAGGGAGCGGTTTCCCACACCGAACAACAATGGTGGAGCCTTGTCTTTGAGGTGTTTTTTATAGCGAGCCGGATAGTCGGCATCACTTCGACTGATAATCCAAATGCCATTGCGCTGCCATTCTTCTACAGCAAAACCAAGTTGGACACCTCGACCGAGCAGTGACTCCAACCTTTGTTTATCGATACCTGAGCCCATGGAAGCTTCGGAAATATTATCTTTCTGCAACAGGTCACCGGGGCGCATTTTCACCTCGATGAGCCAGCGCACAAGCGATGAGTATTCTGCCAACGACAGTGGCTTTTCGGAGTGATCTTTTCTGAAAACACCGCAGAGCAGAATTATCGCTTTTGTATCTTCTGTTAAAAAGTCGTTCATCATCAGTCCATCCTTGGCGAGTTTAAGGCTAATGCCATTGGATATACTGCGGAACAACCCGCTTGACGCAATAAGGCCGATGTCACGGTGAAAGTCCATCCGGAATCGATCATGTCATCTACCAGTAGGCAAGGCAGATACTCTTTTGGTCCCAAGTTTATATTAAATGCACCATCCAGGTTTCTGACCTGCTGGTAGCTGTTTTCCATAAATTTTTGCTGACGATTAGCACGAGCCTTTTCGATACATGACAAAAAGGGCAAACCGAGTGCGCTCGCTAACCTTTCAGCAAAATCGGGTACCAGCTCTGGATGATTCAGTGATGGAATGCAGGTTACCCATTGGGGAGCTGGATTTGGAGCCCATTCCCGCAGCATCTCTACACAGGCAGCCACCAGTTCGTCGGCAAATCGGTTGGTCTGGTATTTACCATGCGCCACAAGCTGCCCCCAACCGGCATCACGCCAAAGGCTTAATGCACGGCCTTCCTCGGCCAGTTGATCCTGCGGAATTCGATATCCACTTAATGGAGATTGAGTAAACATATTTGAGGTTGGCCACTGCTTTCGTGGCGGAAGCGGCTGATAACTTCTGCGAAGGAACAGTCCGGCCCGGTTGGCCAAATCGTCGCCATAGGTTTCATCCAACAGCAGCGTGGGGTTGCAGCTTCTGCACTGCCCACAAGCCGTTGGAGATGGATCGTCCAAAGCAGCCTGCAAAAAAGCCATCAGACAGCCAGCGTGTTCCATGTAGTCACGCATCTGTTGTTGCTCTGTCCGCCGTATATCCGTGATCGCATTCACATATGCCTGATTTACCTGATAAGAAGCGGCGGTTGCGGTGACCTGCCACTTAGAGCCGATCTTTGTGATCGGTGATGGAGACTCTACAGTCAGAAATTTTATGGTTTTATCGATCTGGTTCTTCCGCAGGTTCAAAACACGCTGCATTTCCGGGACGGAAAGTCCGTTATTAGAATCATCCAGCGCCCTGAGAATTACAGAAATATGCTGCTGGGGAGGGAAAGCATTCCGTATAAAGAAATCGGCAATATGGTCATCCTCTTCACCACAAAGCAAGATGCCATAAGCCTCATCGACAGCGCGACCGGCTCGGCCAACCTGCTGATAATAATGAACTACTGATGCCGGGCGTTGAAAGTGAATGACAAAGCCCAGGTCTGGTTTATCAAAACCCATTCCAAGGGCGACAGTCGCCACCAAAACTTTGATTTCATTGTTCAGGAGTTGCTGTTCCAGTTCTTCTTTGACTGAGCTTCCATCGTCCCGATCTGATATGTCCGCATGATAAGCCTTGGCATCAATGCTGTTAATCTGGAGCCATACTGTTACCCGCTCAGCATCGCGCTGGGTGAGCGTATAAACAATTCCGCTTCCGGGGAGAGTTGGGATGATTTGCGCCAGCCATGCCATCCGGGCTGCAGGGCTGGGCATGTTAATATTCTGGAGTTTTAGACTCTTGCGGACCAACGACCCTCTTTGGAGAATAATATTTTGACCAAGTTGTGATTTAACATCGTTTACAACCCGGTCATTTGCAGTAGCCGTGGTTGCCAAAACTGGCACGTTAGACGGAATGGCCTGTAACACGCGCACAATCCGACGATAATCCGGTCGGAAATCATGCCCCCAGTCAGATATACAATGGGCTTCATCGATAACAAACAGTCCAATATTGTTGGCCATATTCGTCAGAACGTTCTGGCGAAAATCGTCATTTGCCAGCCGCTCCGGTGAGATTAAAAGGACATCCACCTGATTCGACGCCAACTCTCTCTGGATCTGTTCCCATTCCTCATTGTTGGTACTATTGATGGTGCGACCTGTTACTCCAATTCGTTGTGCAGCCTCGAGCTGATTCCTCATTAGCGACAGTAAGGGGGAGATTAAAAGAGTCGGACCAGCGCCTTGTTCACGCAATAGTTTTGTGGCGAGGAAATAGACCATGCTTTTCCCCCAGCCAGTACGCTGCACAACAAGGACTCGGTTTCTATTTAAAAGCTGTTCAATGCTTTCCCATTGACCATCGTGAAACGAGGCTGATGGGTTCCTGAGAGCTACTCTTAGGTATTTTAATGCGAGAGTTTTCATTGCTACTCCATGGAGTTTATGCAGCCCAAAAAGTTATTGTGTGGTTCTGTATATCTTGCAATTTTGAATGATATCCGACCAAATTAATCATAAAATACATCCTGGAAATCCATATCAACATCGCTGAACCTTGTAAAGCCATTTCAAAAATTCGGCTTTGGTGTAAATATAGTTGATACAGATAGAATCGACCGGATTGTTCTATATTGGAAAATCGCCTTAACAGTCTCCCATTATGATTCTTTAAACCGCCCGGTGGTCCCGCCCGGTTTTGGACAGGTAATATTCATAATCGCCTTTGTAGTCGGTCATCCGTCCCTGGCCGATTTCAAAGACCCGGCCCACCAGGCTCCGGAGAAAATACCGGTCATGGCTGACCAGGACCAGGGTCCCGGAAAATTCTTTTAAAATATCCAGGAGGACCTCCCTGGACTGGATGTCCAGGTGGTTGGTGGGCTCGTCCAGGATGAGAAGATTCAAAGGCCGTCCCAGGAGGGTGGCCAGCACCAGGCGGCTTTTTTCCCCGCCGGAGAGCTGGTCCACGCGTTTTTCCACCTCATCTCCGGAAAACAGGAAGGCGGCGCAGAGATTGCGGATGACACCGATATTGCAAAGGGGAAGGACATCCTGAACCGTATCAAAGACCGTTTTTTTTGGGTCCAGGATATCCATGCTGTGCTGGCTGAAATACCCGATGGCGACATTGGCCCCGATTTTGACGCTGCCCTGGCTGGGCTCCGTGTTTCCGGACAGGACCTTGAGAAAGGTGGATTTACCGGCCCCGTTCACACCCACCACGGCGATCTTGTCCCCGCGTTGGATATGGCCGGACACTCCGGAAAAGACGGTTTTCGATCCCGGATCTTCCGTCTCCCAGGTTTTCCCCAGGTTTTCCAGGATCACCACATCATCCCCGGACCGGGGGAGTTCGGAAAACTGAAACCGGATCACCTGCTGGTAAGCCGGTATTTCAATGCGCTCTATTTTTTCAATTTTTTTGATCCGGGACTGGACCTGGGCTGCATGGGAGGCCCTGGCCTTGAACCGGGCGATGAAATCCTCCTCCTTGGCCAGCATCTCCTGCTGGCGGCGGTGGCTTGCCAGGAGCTGAGTCAAGCGGATCTCCCGCTCCCGGACATAAAAATCATAATTCCCGCCATAGGAGGTAATAGCGCTGTTGGCCACTTCAATGATCCGGGACACCACCCGGTTCATGAAATCGTGGTCATGGCAGGTCATGAGCAGGGCTCCCTTGAAATCCGTGACCAGCCAGTTTTCCAGCCAGATGATGGATTCCATGTCCAGGTGGTTGGTGGGCTCATCCAAAAGCAGGACATTGGGGTTCAGGGTCAGGATCTTGGCCAGGGCGATGCGCATCTTCCACCCGCCGCTGAAGGAGGACACCGGACGATGATAGTCGGCAGGGCCGATGCCCAGTCCCGTGAGAACGGTCTGGGCCCTTGTTTCAAGGTCATACCCGCCCCGGCTTTCAAACTCTTCGGCCGCTTCCCCGTATTCTTCCAGAAGGGTGCCCAAGGCGTCTTCATCCATGGGCTCGGCCATGGCCGCTTCCATTTCCTTCATCCGTTCTCCCAGCACCACCAGGTCCGAAGCTGCAGACATGACCTCAAAGAGGACTGATCCGCCGGACATCTCCCCCACATCCTGGGAAAAATATCCCAGTTTCACCTTTTTTGAAAAGGAGATGTCCCCGGAATCCGGCTCTTCCTCGCCCATAATAAACCGGAAAAGGCTGGTCTTGCCCGTGCCGTTGGCCCCCACCAGGCCGGTCCTGGTGCCGGGCAGGATCTGGAGGCTTGCATTTTTAAAAAGCATCCGGGACCCGTGCTGTTTTGAAATACCCGTCAGATGAATCATTGTTGTGCTCCCAAAAAAGCGCTTAAATTACCATATCTTCCCTTCCCCTGGCAAGGAAAAGAAAACCGGGCCGGAGCAAAGAAGCCTTGAAACTATTCTTAAAACTATCATTGATAAATGCATTCCAACATATTATATCTGATCCGGAATACCACTAAAAGGAGGCTGACCATGGAACGATGCGGCTGGGCCACAAAAGATCCCGATTATATCCGATACCATGATGAAGAATGGGGAGTACCGGTTCATGAGGACCAAAAGCTCTTTGAATTCCTTATTCTGGAAGGGGCCCAGGCCGGGCTCTCCTGGCTGACCATCCTGAAACGGCGCGAAGGATATAGAAAAGCCTTTGCAGGCTTTGATGCGGAAAAGGTGGCAGGCTTTACCGAAAAAAAAATAGAAGAGCTGCTTCTTGATCCCGGCATCATCCGGAACCGGCTCAAGGTCGCCGCCGCCGTGACCAACGCCCGGGCCTTCCTGAAGATCCGGGAGGCATTCGGTTCCTTTGACGACTATTCCTGGCGGTTTGTGGACGGAAAACAGAAAATCAATACCTTCACGCATCTTAAGGATGTCCCGGCCACCTCCAAAGAATCCGATGCATTTTCCAGGGACCTGAAACAGAGAGGGTTCAAATTTGTGGGGTCCACCATCATCTATGCCCATATGCAGGCCGTGGGCATGATCAATGACCACCTGGTCTCCTGCTTCAGATATAAGGAGGTCATTCAATGAAAAACGATGATCGCTTTTCCGGCAGAGAATGGTCAGGCCCCTTTCATCACCCGGATACAAGGGTCCTGCTAAACCTGAACTCTTCTTTTTTCAGCCCGGACCGGTTCCGGGAAAAACGCTGGTGCTATCTGGGAATCATCCACCCGGACATTATCTTCGGGTGCGCCGTGATCCATCTGGGGTATATGGCAAGCGCCTTTGCCTTCGGCTTTGACCGGAAAGCCTCCTGCATGATCGAACACGCCCCGGTCTTTTTCCCCCTGGGCCAGGTTTCCTTTGACCGGAATCCCGACCATGGGGTCGCTTCCTATCAGAGTCTCCGGGGGCGGCTCTGCCTGACCCATGACCGGCCCCAAGGCCGAAAGACCGTCCAGGCTAATTTTTTTCTGCCGGGCCGGTCCCTCAAGGCCGATATTGAAATCACGGACCCGGAGGGCGGCCTTTTGCCCATGCATTTTCATATGCCCATGGAAAAGGGGAGATCCGCCTTCACCACCAAGGCGGCAGGGTTCACGGCAAAGGGGAGCATCAGCCTCAACCGGAAAACCTTCGATCTTGACCCCGGCCATACCTTTGCCGTCTTTGACTGGACCGACGGCTTTTATCCCCGCAAGACCTCCTGGAACTGGGCCTGCGGCGCCGGGTTGGCCCAGGACGGAACCCGGATCGGGTTTAATTTTTCCTCCGGGGTCTATGAAAAGGGTCTCCTGGAAAATACCCTGTGGATCAACGGAAAACCGGAAAAAACCGGCGAAGTGGTTTTTGTCTATGATCCTGAAAACCCCTCTTTTCCCTGGCGGATCAACAGCCGGGACGGGCTCATCCACCTGACCTTCACCCCCGAGGGCATCCGCCGGGCCCACGACGATCTTCTCATCCTCAAAAGCTTTTTTATCCAGCCCTGCGGGTCCTTTGAGGGTTCCGTCCGCACAAAGGACGGCTCATCCCTCCTTTTTTCAGGCCTGGGCGGGGTGGTGGAGGAGCATCATGCAACATGGTAAAGCCTCTGTTGGCTTTTCATACCGGGGTTCCATCCGTTTTTGGACTTTTATTTTAAATGGAAGTATGCAAAACTGAACTCAGGTTTTACAGGGAAAAGGAGAAGGCCATGTTGCTCGTTACCGCAAATGAAATGCAGGAGATGGATCAAAAAACCATCCATTCCTTTGGTATTCCGGGGCTTGTCCTCATGGAAAACGCAGGGAGGGGGGCGGTCAGGGTCCTGCTGTCGAAGATCAACAGCCAGGACACCCAAAAAATAGCCGTCCTGGCCGGCCGGGGCAACAACGGCGGGGACGGGTTTGTCATGGCCCGGTATCTTCTTGAAAAGGGCTACGGGATCACCGTCTTTCTCCTGGCGCCCAAGGAGGTGGTAAAAGGGGATGCCTTGGCCCATATGCAGCTTTTTGAAAAACTCTGCGACCGGTCCCCCGAGGCAGCCCTGGTTGAAATCAAAACTGAGGCTGAATTCAAAACAAACAGATCCCGGATCCTCCATCATGATCTGTTCATCGACGCCGTCCTCGGCACCGGCCTGAACGCCGACCTCAGGGGCCTGATCCGGGATGCCGTTGAATTGATGAATTCAAGCGGGAAGCCTGTCTTTTCCGTGGACATCCCCTCGGGCCTGAATGCGGATACGGGAAAACCCATGGGAACGGCGGTCAAGGCCTTTGCCACCGCCACCTTTGCCTTTGCCAAGGCCGGGCACCTCCTTTATCCGGGAAACCTCCATACCGGCGAACTTTCCATCATTGACATCGGCATTCCCAAATTTATTGCCGATGAAAAAAACATCCAACTCTCTTTGATCGAACAAGCTGAGATTGCCGCTCTTTTCCCGCCAAGGGCCTTTGACAGCCATAAGGGCAGTTTCGGCCACCTCCTGGTCATTGCCGGCTCCACGGGCAAAACCGGGGCTCCGGCCCTATGCGCCAATGCCGCCATGAGGTGCGGCACCGGCCTGGTGACCCTGGGGGTTGCCGAAAGTCTCAACCCTGCCCTGGAGCGCATGGTCCTGGAACCCATGACCCATCCTTTGCCGGAAAATGAAAAGGGCTTTTTGTCTGAAAATTGTCTTAAGGATATCCTCTCCCTGCTGAAGGGCAAGCAGGCCCTGGCCCTGGGTCCCGGCCTCGGCACCCGGAAAGGCACGGCAAAATTGGTCCAAAAACTTGTTGAACAAAGCCCTGTGCCCCTGGTCCTGGATGCCGACGCCGTCAATTGCCTTGCAGAGCATCCTGAAAGCCTGAAAAAAAAATCCCGGCCCGCCATTCTGACCCCGCATCCCGGGGAAATGGCAAGGCTCTGCCGCCTGTCAACCCCTGATGTCCAGGCAGACCGCATCGGCCTTGCCCGGAAATTCGCCTCGGAATGGGATGTCATCCTGAT
This sequence comes from uncultured Desulfobacula sp., assembly GCA_964484555.1. Lineage (GTDB taxonomy): Bacteria > Desulfobacterota > Desulfobacteria > Desulfobacterales > Desulfobacteraceae > Desulfobacula. The sequence continues at coordinate 27,935 of CAZAHK010000008.1, read as the reverse complement.
TCTGAAAGGGGCCCGGACCGTCATTGCCCTGCCCGACGGAAAGGCTTTTATCAATCCGACGGGCAATCCCGGCATGGCCTCCGGCGGCATGGGGGATGTGCTGACCGGTATGGTATCCGGCTTCCTGGCCCAGGGATTTTCCCCTGAAGCCGCAAGCCTTGCCGGAGTGTATATCCACGGTCTTTGTGCAGACGTTCTGTCAAAACAAAACGGGGCCTTCGGCTTTCTGGCCCGGGACATGATCAAGGCCATCCCGGAAACCATTTTTCAGCATTTGCTATGAAAACACTGGAATCCAAAACAGCAGAAGAGACCCTTGCCCTGGGTGAAAGCATTGGAAAAATGATTTCACAAGGCCTGGCCATTGCCTTGAAAGGCGACCTGGGCGCCGGCAAGACCACCTTTGTCAAAGGCCTTGCCAAGGGCCTCGGCGTGTCTGAAGACTATTATATCACCAGCCCGACCTTCACGATCATCAATGAATACCCGGTGTCCCCCCTCACCCTCTGCCACCTGGATCTGTACCGGCTTTCTTCGGCGGATGAGCTTGAATATATCGGATTTGACGATCTTTTGGACGATACCCATGTTATGGTGGTGGAATGGCCGGACATCCTCAAGGATATTTCCTTTCCCTTTGATATTGAAATCCGGTTTGAATTTGATGAAAACTACAACCGGCGGATATCTGTTTCTGCCTCTGGACAACGGGGAAAAAATCTGTTAAGCAAATTATTTTTATAATTTTTAATGTGTGATTCAGTGGGGTTATAATGGCCATTAGAGTACAAAAATACGGCGGGACCTCGGTTGCGGACATAGACCGCATCAACCGGGTGGCAGACAGGGTCAGCAAGGCCTATGATGAGGGTGATAAGGTGGTGGTGGTGCTTTCTGCCATGGCCGGCGTGACGGACAGCCTTATTTCCCTTGCCCGGAAAGCTGCCCCAAAACCCGATACCAGGGAGTTGGACGTCCTCCTGGCCACAGGCGAACAGACCACGGCCGCCCTTCTTGCCATGATCCTGACCTCAAGGGGATATATGGCCAAATCCTTCCTGGGCTTCCAGGCCGGGATCAGAACCGATAAGACCTCGGGCAAGGCCAGGATCCTGGATATTGACGGGAAAAACATCCTGAATGCCATCCATGCCGGATATATTGCCGTGGTGGCCGGGTTCCAGGGGGCCGATGAAGACGGGGACATCACTACCCTGGGCCGGGGAGGTTCCGATACTTCAGCCGTGGCCATTGCCTCTTCCCTGAAAGCCGATGTCTGTGAAATTTTCACGGATGTGGACGGCGTCTATACCACGGACCCGAGAATCTGCGACAAGGCCCGTAAAATCAAACGGATCACCTATGAAGAAATGCTTGAAATGGCCATATTGGGCGCCAAGGTGCTTCAGATCCGGTCCGTTGAATTTGCCAAAAAATACAATGTGCCCGTGCATGTCCGGTCATCATTTAATGAGGAGGAAGGAACAATGGTTGTCAATGAAACGGCTGATATGGAAAGCGTGGTGGTGTCCGGTATCACCTGTGATATGAATGAGGCCAGAATCACCCTGAAAAATGTTCCGGACCAGCCCGGAACCTCTGCAAAGATCTTCACCCCCCTGGCGGAAGCGGAAATCTGTGTGGACATGATTATCCAGAATACCCAGTCCAACGGCGATACAGACCTGACCTTTACGGTCACCAAGGACGATTTTGCCAGGGCCAGGGAAATCACTGAACGGGTGGCCAAAGACATCGGGTCTCCGGAAGTAGTGACGGCCGTCGATATTGCCAAGGTTTCCGTCATCGGGCTCGGCATGAAAAGCCATTCCGGTGTGGCCGCCACCATGTTCCAGGCCCTGGCCGATGAGAACATCAATATCCGGCTCATCAGTACCTCTGAGATCCGGATCTCCTGCGTCATCCTGGCCAAATATGCCGAACTGGCCGTCAGAACCCTTCATACGGCATTCGGCCTGGACCAGGAACAAAAATAAAAACTCAAGACGCCTGAAGCCTGCTTAGGGCCTCTTCAATTTCACGGATAACCTTCAGGGCTGCCCCGGCCGGATCGGCAGCATCCCGGAGGGGGCGGCCGATCACAATGAGATCGCTGCCCAGGGCAACGGCCCGGCCCGGTGTGGTGATCCTTTTCTGGTCATCGTTTTCAGGAACCGACCAGGAGGGCCTGATCCCCGGAGTGACGGCCAGAAATGCCCGCCCGAACCGCTCCTTGATCTCTTTGACCTCCCGGCCTGAACAGACCACCCCGGCGCACCCGGCGTCATGGGCCATCCGGGCCCGGTGCAGGATGAGACGCCGGGGATCCTTGATAAATTCCGTCTTAAAGCCCTGGGCCCGAACCGCTTCGGCATCATTGTCCGTCAAAAGCGTCACTCCCAGGACCCCGGTTTTCCCCCCTGCCCCCAGCACAGCTTTTTCCAGCATGTTTTGGGAAGACGAACAATGCACCGTGATGAGATCCGCGCCCAGGGCCGCAACCCTTCCCATGGCCCGCTGTACCGTTGCGGAAATATCGTGGAGCTTTAAATCCAGAAATATTTTGGCCCGGCTCAATTTTCTGATCCGTTGGATCACGGAGGGTCCCTGGTCGATGAACAGTTCAAGGCCGATCTTGAACATACCGACCTTTCCATCCAGTATCCGGACATAGTCTTCGGCCTCTTTCACCGAAGAAAAATCCAGGGGAAACACGATATAATCCTTGGCTGATTTTTGCATGGGTTTATCCTTTTTTGTCCAGTTGAGAAAGTCCAATGGCAAGGCGGTATTCCGAAGTGTCCATATCCCTTTCAACGTGAAAGCCCAGCTTCTCGCCCAGCCTGAGCATTCCTGTATTGCTTGAAATGACCGGACCCCAGACCTCTTCAATGCCGTAGGATGCCGCGCAGACAAGGGCATGACGGAGCAGTTTTTCCCCTATCCCTTTTCCCTGCCAGGCATCGGCCAGCACTATGGCAAATTCCGCATGCCTGCCGTCGGGCAGAAAAATAATCCGGGCCACCCCCAGGATTTTCCTTTCCTGTTCCGGTCCTGAAAAGGCGATGAGGGCGATTTCCCGGTCATAATCGATCTGGGTCAATTTAATGAGCATGGATCTGGAGATCCGTTTGATGGGCGAAAAAAACCTGAGATAGATGGTTTCAGGCGAAAGTTCGTCAAAGAGGTCAATCATCTGCTGGGCATCACTGGGCCTTACCGGCCGGACAAAAATATCGGCTCCGTCCCTGAGCCGGAAGGTTTTTTCCTGCCAGAAGGGATAGGGGCTGATGATGAGATGGGAGGCGGCTTTCAGGTCCGTCCTTTCCACAATGACACGGCCATGGGCCGCCATCATCCGTCCGTTGACCACCTTGACCGGATTGATGTCCGCTTCCCTGATTTCAGGAAAATCCGTCACCAGGCGGCTCATACGAATGAGGATTTCCTCCAGCACTTCCAGGTCAATTTTTTTAATGTCCCGGTATCCTTCAAACACTCTGGAAATATGGGTTTCCTCAATAGCTCGCCGGGCCAGAAGCCGGTTCAGCGGAGGAAGGGCCAGGGACACATCCTTGATCACATCGGTCATGATGCCCCCCATGCCGAACCGGATGACGGGCCCGAAATCCTTATGGCGGAAGGCGCTGATGCTCAGTTCATAATCTGCCGGAATTTGCATTTCACCGCCCGTCACAGGGATGCCATAGGAGGCGACAAGGTCTTTGGCCTGGTGGTCCAAAAGCCGGCCAGCCCCTGAAGCAAGGGCCTGATCAATGATCTCACGGGCTTTTGACCGGTCGATCTCCAGCCGTTTATCGGTCCTGTAGGGGATTTCCTGGAGAAGTTCCATATTCCTGCCGAATTGGTAGAGATTGACAAAGGCCCGGACAGCCCTTTCCGGTGTTTCATAGGTGGCGATGCCGGCTCTGTTGAAAACGATTCTTGAGTCCTCGCTGTCCAGCCCTCCCATCCAGGCGGTAAACACCGGGCAGGGGCTTGTTTTCAATATTTCAGCCAATTCCACGGCAATGGGAAGAGTATCATAGGTTCCCACAGGGGAATTCAAAAGGAGAAGACCGTCCATTTCAGGATCATTCATACAGATTTTAGCCGCCTCCACATAATGGTTCCGGGAAGACTCCCTTAAAATATCAATGGGATTGGTGCGGCTCCAATTGTCTTTTAACAGATTTTCAAGAGTATTCATGGTCTTTTGGGAAAGCCTTGCCGGCAAAAGCCTGTACCCGGCCAGGGCATCCGTTGCCATGACCCCGATACCGGCGGCATTGGAAACAATGGCGATGCTTGATCCCTTGGGCCGTTTCTGTTTGGCAAGGAATTCCACACAGTCAAACAGGGCTTCAAAATCATCCACCCTGAGAATCCCGGCCCTCTTAAAGGCGGCATCGTAGACATGGTCTTCGGAAACCGGACCGTCAGGGCCGGACCGGCCGGATTTCAGAACGATCATGGGTTTTATCCGGGATACGGCCCGGGCCGCGCTCATGAAATTCCTGATGCCCGAAAGCTGTTCCACATACATGACAATGCTTTCCACTTCATTTAACGAGCCCAGAAAATCAATCATGTCGGCAAAGCAAACATCGGGCATGGACCCGAGACTTACAAAATGGGAAAACCCGATATTTTCCTGGAGAGCCATATCCAGGACCGCCGTGCAGACGGCCCCGCTCTGGGATAAAAATGCAATTTTCCCCTTCAGGGGCATCCGGTGCATGAAGCCGGCGTTCAGACAGAGATGAGTATTGACGATTCCCACACTGTCGGGGCCGATGATTCTCAAGCCGGTCCTCAGGGAAATATCTTTGATCGTTTGGGCTGTTTTGATCCCTTGGGGCTTGGATATATCATCCCCGGCGGAAATAATGACGGCCCCTCCCATCTCCTTTTGGGCACAGACCTCAAGAAGTCGGGGAATCGTGGGCATGGGCGTTGCAATCACACAAAGATCAATATGGGGGGGAAGATCGTTTACCGATGAGAAAACAGGGAGCCCCATCACATTTTCATATTTAGGGTTCACTGGAAAAATATCCCCTTTAAAGCCTCCCGTCACAAGGTTCTCCATCACTGAAGCACCCACACTGCCTTTTTTCACGCTTGCACCAATGACGGCAATGGAATTCGGATTCATGACCCTGTGTAAGTGATAGGTAGTCATCCTTTATTTTCCCCGGTGATAGATATGACTGATTCCATGATAGGCGCTTCCTTCAATTTAAGCTTTTAAAATAATTCATAATAGCCGGTAAGGCAAGTTGAATGACGGATAATTTAACCTATTCCGCACTTTACAAATTCCCAAAGGATTGATACTCATTAACCTTATGAGAAAATTAGCCATCATTGAAGATTCCCAGGCCCTATCCTCTGTTTATAAGGCCTTTTTGAGCGATTCCGAATTTGAGGTCAGCGTGTTTAACTCAACGGTTTCAGATATTAACCGGCTGATCAAGCAGGGTGGATTCGGACTGATTGTCTGCCCCTGCTTTCCAAAATACCAGAACGGGCCGCAGATTGTTCAACTGATCAAGGCGGACCCCGAATTATCCCCCTGCGCGATTATTGTATCCACTTCCATGCAGCAGGAAAGCATGAAGTCAGAATGGGATTTGAGAGATATTGACGCCGTTCTGCTCAAGCCCTTTGACAGGGAGAGCCTGACCAAAACCCTGAATAGAGCCGGGAAAAATGATCCTCAAAATGCAAGACAAACCCCGCTGGCCCTTATCATTGATGACAGCAAGGCCGTCCGGAGCACTCTTGCCGCTTATCTGAAGGCCCTGAATTTTGATGTCAGGGCCGCATCGGACGGCATGCAGGGGCTGATAACGGCTTCGGAATGCCTTCCGGATTTGATCCTGGTGGATGTGGAAATGCCGGTCATGGACGGGTTTGAATTTTGTAAAAAATTATCACGGGAACCGGCCCTTAAACATATCCCCACCGTCGTGGTCTCAGGGACCATTGATGAGGCCCAATTCCGGAAAGGGTTCAGGGCCGGGGCCATTGATTTTCTTGAAAAGCCGGTGTCTCAGAAGGCCCTTGCCGCCATCATCGAATCCGTGTCCGGCAAGGGAAATATCAGCTCCACCGGAACAACCGTCATTCTCAGCAAAGACACGACATTGAGCGCCATCTTAAAAAAGACCCTGAATTTCTTAAATTCCAGTATCCACATCTGTACCCGCTTTGATGAACTTGAGACCTATCTTTGTGTCTCAATACCGGACATTATTATCCTGGATCTTTCGGGAAATGAAGACAAACTCAACGTGTGCATGAGGACCCGGATTCTATTAGGAAGCGACTCCCCGGTCATTATTGCCGTGGCCGGTGAAACCGACCGGGATATCATGTTCCAGTGCTTCAAATACGGGGCCACGGAATTCATCATCAAACCCTTTGGCCGGGATGAGATCAAAGCCAGGATAGAGAACCATATCAAATTAAAGAAACTTCAGGATGAACTGGTCCAGAAAAACAGGATCCTCGAATCCCTGGCTTACAAGGACAAGCTCACAGGGCTCATGAACCGCCGCTATTTTGACAAGGCATTAAAGGATGAAATGGCCAGGGCCCAGGCCGAACACACGAATCTTTCATTTCTCATGATCGATCTGGACAATTTCAAACAGATCAATGATGTCTACGGACACGATACAGGAGATACCGTGCTCAAGGAAATCGCGGCCATCATCATCGACAATGTCCAGGGAAATGCCGTCTCCTGCCGGTATGGCGGTGAGGAATTCTGCATCATCTATCCGGACACAAGCCTGGCCGAGGCCATTAAAAACGGTGAAAAAATCAAAAGATACTGTTCTTTGAAACCCATTTCCAGCCACCGGATTTTCCAGACCATCAGCGGAGGGATGTCTTCATTTCCTGAAACCTCTTCGGCCGAAAACCTGGTTTCCGATGCCGACAAATGTCTCTATAAAGCCAAAAAAGCCGGTAAAAACAGGATCATTGCCAATATTGAAATTTCCTGACCGGCCATTCACATAGAACCCTAAAAAACTTCAGGACACCATGAAAGAAGACACCTACATACTGACCATGCTGGTTGAAAACGAACCCGGCGTTACAGCCCGGATTGCAGGACTTTTTGCCGGAAGAGGCTATAATATCGAAACCATCTGCGGAGCACCCACGGCCAATCCCAAAATGTCCCGGATCACCATTACCACAAAGGCAAAGCCCCTTCAGTTCGAACAATGCATGAAACAGATCAAGCGCCTTGTCAATGTGATCAAACTCCGGGACATGACCGGGGAAAAAGCCATAAAACGAGAAATGGCCCTGATCTGCGTCAAGAAAAAGCCTGAAGCGGCAACGGAATTAACCCGGATTATTTCCCTTTATAAGGGTCGGATTCTGGATGAAAGCCCCCATCTCTGCATTTTTGAAGCCGTGGGAGATGAATATGCCATTGATGAGCTTCTGGCCCTGCTGGCGCCCTTTGGGATCAAAAAACTGGCCAGATCAGGAGTTCTGGCCCTCTACAAGGAGTCCGACCCAGAGCCGGAAACGCCTCTGTCAGACCCATCTGCTTTGTGAACGGCCCCGGCCCTTTGGGTCAGCCGGGAGAAAAGACGGATACCGGTTCAGGGTTCCATAGTCTCCATAACCGGATCGGCCCGATTTCCCAGGGCCTGAATCCGGGTTCATGCCTTCATAGAGCCGTCCCATTTCTTCTTTTAATTTTTCAATCCGGTCCAGAAGATCCTTTAAGGGATTTTGGATTTCTTCCGGTTGAGACACGGATGGCGTAAAGGGAAAAGGGGGGAAGACGGGCAACTCCGGTGAAATTGAAATCAGACGGTCATTCTGAAAAATATCTGCTTTCCGGGTGTCCTTTAGCTCCTCTGCCTGTGATGCAAGATCCATCTCCTGGATGAAGCCTGCTTTCCCGTTTTCAAAGAGGAAAACGCCTGTGTTTTTTAAACGGCCCTGGAGTTCATTGTCCGCCCTTGTCAGGTCAAAACCCGTGGCTGCCGCTTGGAGGGAGATGGCACCGAGCCCTGCATCCTTAAGGGAAACGAGCCGATCCTGACCGTTTTCATCCCTTGTCCACACAGATAATTCGGAAAAAACACTATCATTTTCATCAATCCAGTTGTTATGATCTTCGTCAAAGGCGCCCAGTTCCAGGAATCCGTTGCCGGTGCCGGGGCCAAAAAGTTCAGAACCGTTGTTGATGGTATGGTCGCCGTTTTTATCAAAGGCGAGAAACCCGCTGCCCGAAGAAACAAAACTGATCTTTTCCGTTTTCCCGTCGGAATTGAGGTCAAATTCAAAGGTCGCATCGCTAAGCGTTGGCGCCCGTCCATCCATGCTGATGACCAGGGGATCCGTCAGATTGATTCTTTCCTGCCATCTTTGAATCAGGGTTTCTTCTTCTGTCCTTGATAGGAAAGCCCTGTCCAGGGACAGATCCAGGGAAAAGCGGATCAGTCTTCCATCTTCGGTGGTCACTTCACCGGAGGATTGGAAATTCACGCTTTCCTCTTCAAAGTGAAGTTCTGTTCTTTTGACGAACATTTCCCAGGTTTCAGCGGAACGGGTTTCTCCTCCGGCGTTCAGACTGCCGGAAGATTCCGGCAAACTGATATCGGCATCGGCAAGGATCATATCCTTTTTTTCCCGGATATTTTTGATGATGACGGCCTTGTCCATGACACCGCCGACCAGACGTTCCATGGAGGTTTGTTGTTCATGGGACACCGCCTCCCCGCCGGCTTCCGATGTGACGAAAGATCTGCCGGTCATGGTAAAGGAATACTGTGACTGATAGGCCATGGTACTGCCTTGAGAAATACTGACCCGGTCCACAAGGACAAGTCCCCGGGTGTCCTGGAGCCGGGGCCGGGTTTGACGGAGGGCCCTTTCATTTTTTTCTTCCAGCACCAGAGCCATCTCTTCCGTGCGGTTGTTGGAAATAAACGCCATGTCGGACCCTGCTATTTTCATGATCTCTCCCTCCCTGGAATGGATACACCTGTATTTAAGAAACTATCGGTAGAAAAAATGCAATCCTTGAAAAATAAAACAGAGGATCGCCGGATTCATGCTCCGGCCTAAGATAATGGTTGAAACCTCTTAATCATTAATGATATCTAAGAGTATTTCATTTAAAATCGGAAATTCATATATACAAATGGCTTATCAAAAAATAGAACACATCACAGCTGGCCAGTTCAGGGTCGGAAAAGCCGGGACAGAGATATTCCAGGCCTATCTTGCCACCTGCCTCGGCGTTACCCTCTATGACCGAGCCACAAAAATCGGGGGTCTGATTCATATCCTGTTGCCCGAACCTCCCGGTTTTTCAGCGCCCGAATCCCCTGAAAAATATGCTTCCACCGGGATCCCCCTTCTGATCAAAGCCCTTGTAAAGCTCGGGGCCTACCCGGAAAACCTCAGAGCCTGTATTGCCGGGGGCGCCCTTGTGGGCCCGGTGAGCCGCCAGGACGTCGGCCTTGACATCGGTGGAAGATCCGCCGACATTGCCCTATCCATCCTCGACAGCGCCGGGATCAAGGTCATTAAATCCGAAACCGGGGGGTTCTTTACCTGCACCCTTGAATTAAATATGGCCACGGGTGAAACCGCCATCCATCCGGCCTGGATGGAGATCTGCAAATCGGAGAATACCTTTGTTGCACCCTCCATGGAAGATATTTTTAAAACCATTGACACCCTTAAGCCCATTCCCCAGGCTGCTTTAAAAATACTGAGGATGTTCCAGTCTTCCCAATGCCATATCACGGATATTACAAAGGAACTGGCCAGGGACCAGGTGCTGTCCGGCCAGACCCTGAAGCTGTGCAATTCAGCCTTTTTTTCAGGATCCATGAAAGTCGATACCCTCAACGATGCCGTCCTGCTTCTGGGAGAAGAAATTCTGATCAAATCCATCATCACGGCCGCAGTTCACAATTATTACAACCAGATCGGGAGTTCCGGCTATTCCCTGTGCCGGGGAGGTCTTTTTTTCCATGCCGTCGGCGTAGCGGCCCTGGCTGAGAAAATTGCGGAAAAAACAGGCCTCTGCCCATCCAAATCCGCTTATACCGCAGGACTGCTCCACGACATCGGGAAAGTGATTCTGGATCAGTATATTGCAGACAGCGCTCCTCTTTTTTTCAAAAAACTGGCCCAGGAAAAGGAAAGTCTCCTGAGTTCGGAAAAAAAAGTCTTTGGCATCAACCATTGCGAAGCCGGGGCTATCCTGGCCAAAAAATGGCATTTTTCAGAGAATATCACCGACGCCATCCAGCATCACCATCTCCCGGAAACGGCAAAAGAGAACCAATCCCTTGTCTTCATCATCTACCTGGCCGACCTGATCCTGGAAAAATTCAATGCCGGCTTTGATCTTGAAAAAATGCAAACCCAAAGCCTGGAATCGGCCCTGGATCATCTGGGGCTAAACATGTCGGATCTGCCCGCCCTTGTGGATCTAATCCCCATCAATGCCCTTAAGAATGATTCACCCCCCATTTCACAAAAGGTTACACATGACGGACATCAATAAAAGCCTGAGAACCCTGCCCGGAGTGGATCACCTTCTGGAGCTGGTCAAACGGGAGCCAAGGTTTTCATCTATCCCCAGAAGTGTGGTCCTGGACTCCCTGAGACAAGTCCTGGACCACATGAGAAAAGACCTCCTGGCCGGAACTCATCCTGTGATTACCGATGAACTTTTCCTGGAACAGGCCCTGTCTCTTGCCGAGGAAAAAATCAAACCCAGGCTGGTCAGCGTTATTAATGCGACAGGGGTGGTTCTTCACACCAACCTAGGCCGGGCTCTCCTGTGCGACGATGCCCTTTCCCATATCACGGCCATTGCCAAAACCTATTCCAATCTTGAGCTGAACCTGGGCACCGGCAAAAGGGGAATCCGATATGAAGCCGTTGACGGGCTCCTCTGCGAGCTGACCGGAGCGGAAAGCGCCATTGTGGTCAATAATAATGCCGGGGCCGTTCTCCTGGCCCTGAACACCCTGGCAAGGCAAAAAGAAGTGGTGGTGTCCCGGGGAGAGCTGGTCGAAATCGGCGGTTCCTTCCGGGTGCCCGATGTCATGGAAAAAAGCGGCTGTGTGCTCAAGGAAGTCGGCACCACCAACCGGACCCACCTCCGGGATTATGAAACGGCAGTTGGTGAGAATACAGCTCTTTTTCTGAAGGTTCATACCAGCAATTATAAGATAGAAGGCTTCACCGCCAATGTGGCCTTGAAGGACCTGGTCGGGCTGGGTCAGAAAAACGGCATTCCCGTCATGGAAGACCTGGGCTCGGGCACCCTGATTGATTTTTCAAAATACGGCCTTCCCCGGGAACCCACCGTCGGCGATGCCGTCCGATCCGGCGCCCATGTGGTGACCTTCAGCGGGGACAAACTTCTGGGCGGGCCCCAGGCCGGCATCATTGTCGGAAAAAAAGAAAGCATTGACCAGATCCGGAAAAACCCTCTCACAAGGGCCTTACGGATTGACAAGCTCACCCTGGCCGCCCTTGAATCCACCTTGAGATTGTACCGGGATGAAGAAAAGGCCATTCAGGACATTCCAACCTTAAGGATGCTGACCCTGTCTTTTGATGATATTTTAAAAAAGGCCGACCTCCTGTTTCAAACCATTCATAAGGCTGTTGGCCCGCTTGTCGATCTCCGGTTTTCCGACATGAGTTCCAGACCCGGCGGGGGTTCCTTTCCTGAACTGGAACTGCCCACGCGATGCGTCGCCCTGCGGCCCATGAACCTCTCGGTATCCAAACTGGAAACTGCCATGCGCCTGTCCACACCGGCCATCATCGGCCGGATCGAAGACAATCAGTATATCCTGGACCCGAGAACTCTTCAGGACGGTCAGGAAACCATTGTTGCATCAACCTTAGCCAGGATACTGGAAGAAAAATGACCCCCAGAATTGCTTCAAAAGAAATTCATTTTCTGAAAACAGACTCTGATGAGCTTACCATTCAAACGCCGGAAACCTATTTTTCCGATCTTCTTCTGACGGATTCACCAGGAATCAAGGCCTTTGAAAAAAGGCTGGAAACGGCCGTCATCCCCAATGAAAAATTTTTATGCGCCGTGGCCCATATCTCGCCCCGAGCTTCGGAAACCCTCCGGGAAGAGGCCAAAGAAAGCTTTGAAGCCGCTTTTAGTTTATTTCTGGATCATGACCGGGGCATCTGGGAAACCCTTGATGAGACCTCCTTTATCTTTGCCTTCTGGGATTATGAAAATGAAGAGAAGGCTTCCAGGACCCTTCTTTCATTAAAAGAAGGATTATCCAAAGGAGTCCGGGCCGATGTTCTGGTCGGCACGGCAAGCTTCCCGTACCATGATTTTCCAAGGACAAAAGCCATTGCCAATGCCCTTAAGGCCATTGATCACGCGGCTTTTTTCGGAGCCGGCACCCTGATTTCCTTTGACGGTATTTCGCTGAATATCTCAGGAGACAGGCTTTATCATTTAAACCGATATGACCTTGCCGTCAAAGAATATGAGGAAGGCATCCGGATCAAACCCCGTGATATCAACCTGATGAACAGCCTTGGCGTCTGTTTTGCCGTTTCAGGAGACCTTGACAAGGCAAAGAATCAATTTGAAGCCGCCATGAAGATAAACCCGGATGAAATCATGGTGATTTATAATATCGGCCTCCTCCATCAGATCGACAATGACATGGACAACGCCGTTTCCTATTTGAGAAAGGCCCATGCCATCAACGACACGGTTTTTGAAGTCGAACTGCTCTTGGGTCATCTCTTGTATAAAAAAAATCTGTTTCAACAGGCCCTTCCCCATATTGAGGCTGCCGGCCGGATCAACCCGAAATCAAGTCTGGTCTACCGGATAAAAGGAGAAATCTTCCTGGCCCAAAACGAACCGGAACGAGCAGGACGGGAGTTTAATGCCGCCATCAAACTGAATCCTTCCGATGCCGTCTCCCTATCCGGATATGCAAAAAGCCTGGAACTCCAGGACAAAAACCTTGGCATTGCCCTGACCTTTGCAAAAAACAGCATTGCCCTTGAGCCGGATAACCCCTTATTCAGGGAAAGACTTCAAACCCTCCAGGAAAAAATTGAGGGAGCCGCTTCAGAGGAAGATATTATCAAAACCGCTTAAGGGAGAATCAAAGATTAACAAACCCATGAAAGCCATAATCCAGCAGTCGGTTGATGACAGCATCCGCATAAAAAAAGAATTCTTCGCCAGGAATAGGGACCAAATAGAATCCTGCGCCGAACTTTTAACATCTGCCTTTAAATCCAGAAAGAAACTCCTGCTGTTCGGCAACGGCGGCAGCGCAGCAGACTGCCAGCACATTGCTGCAGAATTCATCAACCGGTTCCGGATGGAAAGGCGGCCCTTGCCTGCCCTTGCCCTGACCACGGATACCTCCATCATCACCAGCATCGGCAACGACTATTCCTATGATGATATTTTTTTAAAACAGATCCAAGCCCTTGGCAATACGGGAGATATTGCTCTGGGCATCTCGACTTCGGGCAATTCGCCCAATGTCATCAAAGCGGTTATGGAAGCAAAGAACATTGGACTTTCCATTATCGGATTCTCAGGAAATAAAGGCAAATTAAAGGAACTCAGCGATTTCCCCTTTTGTGTGGATTCGGATATTACCGCCAGAATCCAAGAGGTTCATATCCTTCTGGCCCATATCCTGTGCGACCTTACGGAAAGGATGGTTTTCAATGGGTGACGCCCTTCTGGATTACAGCCGTATGAAAACCTATTCCATCAAGGACAGGCAGAGCAAAGTCGATGTCAGGGATTTTTCAACCCCCTGGACAAAGGGGGGCCGATTTTCCGATTTCCTTTCGACCCTGCCGGCCATTCTGGCAGGAAATGATCTTCGTTCCGTCATTGATGCGGTCAGCCTTGCCGCCGGGAACCAAAAACAAATCTGTTTTGCCATGGGCGGCCATGTCGTCAAAACCGGCATGAATCCCATCCTGATTGATCTGATGAAAAAAAACATCCTGACCATGATCTCCATGAACGGGTCCGGCATTATCCATGACCTTGAAACCGCCATGGTGGGCCAAACCTCTGAAGATGTGGCAAAAACTCTGGGGGACGGCAGCTTCGGCATGGCCAGGGAAACTTCGGCCTTTCTAAACCAGGCCATCAAAAACGCCAAGCAAAAATCCGCAGGGCTTGGCAAGTCAGTGGGCGACCTGATCCTGAAAGAAAACCTGGATTTTAAACATCTGAGCCTGACCGCAACGGCTGCCGGCCTGGATATCCCGGCGACGGTGCATGTGGCCCTGGGTACGGATATTATCCACATGCACCCGGATTTTGACGGAGCCGCCTGCGGAGGTGCTTCCCATCACGATTTCAAGCTTTTTGCATCCAGAATCGCCCGGCTTGAAAAAGGGGTGTTCATCAATGCCGGGTCAGCCGTCATCCTTCCTGAAGTCTTTTTAAAAGCCGTGACCCTGGTTCGAAATCTCGGTCATACCCTGGATGATTTCACCACCGTCAACCTTGATTTTATCCGTCATTACCGGCCCATGACCAATGTGGTGAACCGTCCCACCCTCTTCAAAGGCAAAGGCTTCAGCCTTGTGGGCCACCACGAGATTCTAATACCCCTAATTGCCGCCGGAGTCATTGAATCTCTTTAAAAAATGACCCGGCATTTAACTTGTCCATTCCTTTTTTTAGGAGGGAATCATGATAGGCCCAAAATTCGGAACCGTTAAATCCTATTTTAAAAACAAACCCATCTTCCGGGAAGGGCAGCCGGGAAATGTGGGATACCTTGTTAAAAAAGGGGAGGTAACCATCTATAAAATCATTGACGGAGAAAAAAAAATATTGAGCAAACTGGGGCCGGGCGAGGTATTCGGAGAAATGGGGATACTTACCGAATCCCCGAGAACCGCTTTTGCAGAAGCCAGTGAATATTGCGACCTCGTCATCATCGACAAGGACACCTTGCTTGACATGCTCAAAAAGACCCCCAAACTGATTCAATCCATCACCCTGCTTCTGATGAAACGGCTGGCCAACACCCTTCAGATGCTGGATCATCACGAGGAGGATCCCCCCGGCCCTAGAAAACTGCTTTCCTTTTTCAGTCTCCTGGATCTGATGGCCAAGGCAAATCCGGATATCAATTACCATTCCTTCAGCCAAAGGGCCATGGATATTGTCCATATGAATCAGGCTGAAATTGACGGTGCCGTCAAAGAACTGATCCGACTCAATGTTATCGAAATCACGGGTGAATATGAAAAAATCAAAACCACCGGATGTACCATCAAAATCCCTGATACCCTTTCCTTGCAGAAAAAAATAAAAAGAATACGGCAGGCGCTTCAATCTCATTGAGGATGCGAAAATACAGACTTGAAAATCTTCGCTTTTATCCTTATATTGTTTTGTTTGTTTAACCGGTAAAAGACGAGGTACAAAATATGCCGATATATGAATATAAATGTAATGCCTGCGGGAAGAATTTCGAAACCCTTGTCATGGGAAAAACCATCCCTGAATGTCCGTCCTGTGCCGGCAAGGATCTGTCAAGACTGATGTCTGCCTGCGGGTTTGTTTCAAAATCCTCGGGACCTTCCGGAGAAACAACGGCAAAATCCGCAGGCTCTTCAAGCTGCGGCAGTTGTTCATCCTCAAGCTGCTCTTCCTGCGGAATGGGCTAAGCTTTCATGAAAAAAAATCTGATCATCGGCACCCGGGGAAGTCAGCTTGCCCTGTGGCAGGCCAATTTTATCCAATCGGAAATCCAGAGCCTTTTTCCTGATCTCAAAGTTGAATTGAACATCATCAAGACGACGGGGGATGCCATTACGGACCGGCCCCTGGCCCTTGTGGGCGGCAAGGGGCTCTTTGTCAAGGAAATCGAAAGCGCCCTTTTGAACAATGAGATTGATCTGGCCGTTCACAGCATGAAGGACATGCCGGGCGAGCTGCCCCAGGGGCTCCGGATCGGGGCCGTGCCTGAGCGGGCCAACCCCTTTGATGTTCTGATTTCAAGGGACGGCTCCCTGCTGAAAAACTATAAAAAAGGGGCGAGAATAGGCACATCAAGTCTCAGAAGAGCTTCCCAGTTGAAATATGTCCGTCCGGATATCCGGATCGAATCCATCCGGGGCAACCTGGATACCCGGATCAGAAAACTCAAATCCGGTGAATTTGATGCCATTGTCCTGGCCGCAGCCGGTCTTTTACGCCTGGGGCAGGAAAGGGAAATTACCGAATACCTGGATGAAACCCTAATGATTCCGGCCGTGGGGCAGGGAGCGCTCTGCATTGAAACCCGGAAAAATGACCCGGACATTGAAATAATTTCAGCCAGGCTGGATCATCATGATACCCGGATATGCGTAGAAGGAGAACGGGCCTTTTTAAGACGGATCGAAGGGTCCTGCCATATTCCGGTGGCCTGTTTCGGAAAAATTGTACTCCAGGGGGTCCTGCTGACCGCGGTGGTGGCTTCTGAAGACGGAAGAGAACTGATCAAAGAACATATTGTTTCCCCGACGGACAAGGTCAAAGCTGGCGGTAGAGCGCTTGCAGACAGGGTCCTTGATAAAGGCGGAAAAAAAATATTGGAGAGTCTGAATTCAAATGGCAACTAAGACCGGAAAAGTTTTTCTCATTGGCGCCGGCCCGGGGGACCCGGGTCTTTTGACCATCAAGGCCAAAGAATGTATTGAGACTGCTGATGTGGTGGTCTATGATTATCTTGCCTCCCCCCTGCTGTTGAAATACGCAAAAGAAGAAGCAGAGATTATTTATGTGGGAAAAAAAGGAGGAGATCATACCCTTACCCAGGACAAAATCAATCTCCTCCTCATTGAAAAGGCCAAACAGGGCCTTGATGTGGCAAGGCTCAAAGGCGGTGATCCCTTTGTCTTCGGCCGCGGCGGGGAAGAAGCCCAGATGCTGCTCAGCCAGGGTGTTTCCTATGAGGTGATTCCCGGCGTGACCTCTGCCATTGCAGCGCCGGCCTATGCCGGGATTCCCGTTACCCACAGGGATCATACCTCTTTTGTGTCCTTTATCACGGGCCATGAAGATCCCACCAAAGAAGACACAAGCATGCAATGGGATGTCTATGCCAAGTCCAACGCCACCCTGGTTTTTCTGATGGGGGTCAAAAATCTTGAAAATATTGTCAAGAACCTGATCAAAAACGGAAAACCTTCGGATACTCCCGTTGCCCTGGTCCGATGGGGAACCACCCCGAAACAGCAGACCGTCACCGGAACCCTTGACACCATTGTGGATCGGGTGCGGGAAGCAAAGCTGAAATCTCCTTCCATTATCATCATCGGCCATGTGGTGTCTTTGAGGAATGAACTGGCCTGGTTTGACAACCGACCTCTTTTCGGGAAAAAAATTGTTATCACCCGGGCCCGGTCCCAGGCCAGTGATCTGGTTTCAAGGCTGTCCAAGCTGGGGGCATCCTGCATTGAAATCCCGACCATTGAAATTTCTCAGCCCCGGGATATAAACCCTTTACAGCAATCCATCGAAAACCTGAACCAATATGACTGGATTGTCTTTACCAGCGTCAATGGCGTCAAATTCTTTTTTGACACCCTGGCCGAGATGGGAAAAGATGTCAGAGCACTGGGCCACCTCAAATTTGCCTGTATCGGCCCTGTGACCAAAGACCGCCTAAAAGACCACGGCATTGTCAGTGATATCCTGCCGGAGACCTATCAAGCCGAAAGCGTGGTCCAGGCGTTTTCAAGTGTAGACATCAAAAATAAAAAAATACTGCTTCCCCGGGCAAAAGTCGCCAGAACCATCCTGCCGGAAGAATTGGCCAAAATGGGAGCCCTGGTGGACGAGGTCACGGCCTATGAAACAAAGCTGAATGCGGAAGGCAAACAAGACCTGATGGAACTTCTTAAGCATCATGAAATTGATGCCGTTACTTTTACAAGTTCTTCAACGGTTTCCAATTTTATGTCCTTTTTTCACTCTGAAGAGGAAAAAAAATTATTGGACGGCGTCATCTTTGCGAGCATTGGCCCCATCACATCGGATACAGCCCGGTCCCTTGGTATTGAGCCCGATATTGAGGCAGGAGAATTCACCATTCAAGGGCTCGTGGATTCATTGCTGAACCATTATGAAAGCCGGCAACACAAATGATTGCCGGCAACCGCACCATCAACTATCTTCGCATCTCTGTCACTGACCGGTGTAATTTCAGGTGCCGGTATTGTGTCCCATCCACCCCCTTCACGGTGATTGAACATGAAAAAATCGCCCGGTATGAAGAAATCCTGAGAATTGCCAGGCTTGCCCGTGATCTTGGCATTACCAAAATCAGGATTACAGGGGGGGAGCCTTTTGTTCGAAAAGATATCCTTTCTTTTCTGGAACAATTATGCGCTATTGACGGCTTAAAGGATATTTCCATTACAACAAATGGATCTTTACTGAATCGTGAAAAAATAGAAAAGCTGATTTCTCTCGGTATCAAACGCCTGAATTTCAGCCTCGATACCCTTGACCCCGTCAAATTCGAACAGATCACCGGCAGAGACAGGTTTCATCAGGTCTGGGACGCTATTTTCACTTCCCATGAAATGGGCATCAACCCGATTAAAATCAATGCCGTGATTTTAAGGGGCATCAATGATGATGAGATTGAAGCCATCACCGCCCTGACGCTGAAATACCCATTTCACATCCGGTTTATAGAATATATGCCCATGGGAGACTCTGCCGTAGAAAAGCAGCAGCAGGTTTTGTCAGAGGAAATAAAAGAAAGAATAGAATCCCGGTTCGGAACCTTAAAAGCGGTCAAAAAAGATGCCAACGACGGGCCTGCCAAAAAATTCCGAATTGAGGGGGCCAAGGGAATTGTCGGATTCATCACTCCCATCAGCTCGCATTTCTGCGCTGAGTGTAACCGCTTACGGCTGACATCCAGGGGAACCCTGCGGCCTTGTCTTTTGAACAATTATGAAAAAGACATCATCAATTTCCTTCGCAGCGGCGCCTCCGATCATGAACTCAAGGACATCATCCTTTCTGTATTGGCCAAAAAACCATCCTTTCACGGCCTGACCGGCTCTTCCGTCAAGGGCGTCCCCATAAGCCATATGACGTCCATTGGCGGCTGATTTTTTTTGGCGTTATTTGCAACTAATTTTATTTTTTCGAACTTTTTTGATTTCACGGTGTTTATGGATAATAGAAAAGCAAATCTCTTTACATGCTTTGTATCAATACCAGGATGGAGGAAGAAATGAATAAAATAATTACGATAACGACAACGGTTCTGTTTTTGATTTGTTTTTCCATGGTACCCGCCCGGGCAGACCGGAAAACCATGGAAGGGTTCATGCTGGGAACAGGGGTTGCCATTCTTGGCGCAGCCATCATCAACGGCATGCACGATAATGACAGGCCGCGATATTCCAACAGGCATCATTCACCACCGCCTCCCCAAGTTTATATCGAATACCGGGGGGGAGGACGTGATAACAGACATTACCGGAGGAATCATGATTATGGACCGGTTGGTCGCTGGGAAATAGTGAATGTCTGGGTCGAACCCGTTTACGAGAGGAAATGGAATCCGGCCCATTATAATCACAGGGGAGAATGGGTAGAGGGCGGATATGAGGAGTTCCAGGTAGCAGGCGGGTATTATCAGGATCAACGGGTATGGGTGGGGCGCTAAAAGACCATAGATGCAGTATTTGATGTATTGTGGCCGGTCTCGAAACAACCGCACATAAAGATACGGAACAGGACCTGGTTGAAAGGCTCAAAAAAGGACAGAAACAAGCCTTCAACCAGCTTGTTTCTTCATACCAGGAAAGGCTCTTCAAGCTTGCCTATGGTATTACGCTGGACCGTGAGGACAGCCTGGAAGTTGTGCAGGATGTATTCTTAAGCGTGTATCATCATATTCAGACCTTCAGGCAGGATTCCACCCTTGCCACCTGGCTTAGAAAAATCACACTGCATCACTGCCTGAACTGGAAACGAAAATGGAAAAGACGATTCAAATGGCATCATCAGTCTCTGGAACAGGAAAATGATTTTGAACCGGCTGAAGAAAATTTGGATGATCCGGAACTCTTATTCAGGGAGAAACAACTGGAAGGCGCTCTTATGAAAGAAATCCAAGCCCTTCCTGAAAAACTCAGACTCGTTTTTGTGTTGAATGCCATAGAGGGCCTTTCCTATGATGAGATTGCAGAAATCCTCAATATTAAGAAAGGAACTGTCAGTTCAAGGCTTCATCTGGCTAGGAAAAGCCTCATCAATTCCCTGGAATTAAATGGAAAATAAGGATTGCCCATGGAAAAAAAATGTGAAGCGTACACCTCTGAAGATATCAGCCGATTCGTTGATCTTGAACCTTCTTCAGATCAATACCGGGCTTTTGAACATCATCTTTCACTTTGCAAAGAATGCAGCCGTCTTTTTGGCCAATATAAAGACCTATCCCTTGCCTTTTCCCGTCATACCCATAAAGAGGCGATGGGGATAGCGGCTCTCGATCTTGAGCATAAACTTGAACAAAAAATACAGTGTTCAGAGAAAAAATCCTATCAAAATATTTCCGGACTTTTTGGTAAAAATATATATCTGAAGCTTGCGGGCATTGCAGCAGTGTTAATGATCGGCTTTTTCTCCTTTGACCCAACCCTGCTCGGAACGCCCTCCGGCCCGAGCGCCATCGTTAACTCTGTTGACACAGAATTCACATCCGTCATGATTATAGAAACCCAAAAAGAAAAGCACACCATTATCTGGTTTTCAGAAGAAACCTGATTCAAAAGAGGAATTATGATGCGCTTAAAAAGATTAAACCATATCCTCACTGCCGTCGCATTTATAACTTTTTTTTTACCGCCGGTATCGGCAGAGGCCCAGGTATTGACGGACATAAAAGTGATTCATGCCACCATTGGGGAGGAACAATTTGACTCAAGGCTTAAACCGATCCTTCATGAGCTTAAATCCGTATTTAAATATACATCCTACAAACTTCTGAAAGAACAACGCTTTGATCTTCATTTTAACCAGGAAGGCCGAGTGAGTCTTCCCGGCAACAGAACCCTTCTCATTTTGCCATCAGATACCGATGGTAACCGGATCGGATATCACATCACTATTCAGAAAAGCAACCATTTAATTTTTCAAACCCAAGTCCTGTTGAAAAATAACAGCAGCATCACCATTGGTGGACCTGAACTCGACAGCGGCGCTCTTCTGATTAATATTTCAGGGCAATTGCAATAAGCCTGAAATATTCACCTCAAAAAATGAAAAAAATCTGGTAACAATAGGTTCACCGGGCTATAATGCGTCATGCGATTTTCTTTTTCTTTCAACCCAACTACGAGAAAAGAAATACTATGAGCGATAATAAACATTTGACCCTTCCTCAATCTATCTTAGAACGGCTGAAACAAAATGAAATCATTGCCAGAAAATTTCATGAGACTGAAATCAGTATTTTAACTATTCTCAATTTCCAGGATTTCATCGAAAAACTTTTATCTGAAATCAGTTCAAAATTCTCAGTCCCTTACACCTGGATTTCCATTATTGAAGAAAGCAGTATTTCCAAATATCTTCATAATCTTCAAAACTCAAAACTGCTGGAGACATCAACTGCATTTTTATCGAAAACCGATTTTTCCGAAATCACCCGCAACCGACTTAAACCCCTATTGGCCAACAAAAATATCGAACGGTTCAAGGCAATGATCCCGGAAGCAGCAAAATATGATATCGGCTCCATTGCCATTGCCCCCATCACCCTGGACGGTGAAATTGTGGGCAGTTTTAATCAGGCGGATCAGAATATTTTCCGATTCGAACCCGGCATTGATACTTCCTTGCTGGAACAGTTGGCACTCAAAGTTTCCCTTTGTCTTTCAAACGTTACCGCCCATGAACAATTAAAATTCCTCGCATTTCATGATCCCCTGACAGGACTTTTAAATCGGCGCGTCATGGAAAGAGTTCTGGAAAGAGAATTCCAGCGATCGAAAAGGTATCATATCGATCTGACGGTCCTCTTCCTGGATCTGGATGATTTTAAATCCATTAATGACAATTTCGGGCATGATATCGGGGATCTTGCCTTGTGCCATATGGCAAAATGTCTGAATATGTTGAAACGGGATTCCGACGTAGTCGCCCGTTTTGCCGGAGATGAATTTGTGGTCATCCTTCCTTCGACCAATATCGCCCAGGCGGAAAGCTATATCCACAGGGTCAAGCAAAAGCTCGCAAGCGAACCCGTGCACGCCGGCACCACTCCTTTTTATGTGCAATTGAGTTATGGGATTGCCTCCATATTTGAAGAAGGAATGGATTCTTCGGCCATTCTTTTAAAAACGGCCGATAAAAAACTCTATCGGGCCAAAAACAATAAAAAAGCGAACAATTCATCCCCCAAATAAAAACTCCCTGGTCAGCAAAGCTTTCCAGGGAGTTCTCTGTTCCAAAGTCTTTTAATATGGCATCAGTCCATAATCAATTCAATCTGAACCATGGGGGCAACATCCCCTTTTCGGGGTCCAAGCTTCGTGATTCTGGTATAACCACCCTGCCTGGAATTAAATTTTGATGCGACTTCATTGAAAAGCGTATGAACTACATCTTTTTCCCGAATTACGGAAAGGGCCTGTCTTCTGGCGTGTAAATCCCCTCTTTTTGCAAGGGTAACCATATTATCGGCAATCGATCTTAAACCCTTTGCTTTTGCTTCAGTGGTTTTAATTTTATCATGTTTGAACAGAGAAGTTACCATGTTCCTGAACATTGCCTTTCTATGGCTGGATGTTCTATTTAATTTTAATACTGATTTTCTATGTTTCATGGAATGCTATTCTCCTTCCTGATTAATCTCATCTTCTGGCGGCTCAAAACCTTCCAGATCCATGCCAAGTGAAAGATCCATGGAAGCAAGGACTTCCTTTATTTCATTCAAGGATTTTCGACCAAAATTTTTGGTTTTGAGCATTTCGCTATCTGTCTTCTGGACCAATTGATAAATGGTGTGAATTCTGGCATTTTTCAAACAATTGGAACTTCTGACAGACAATTCGAGTTCATTCACAGATCTGTAAATATTTTCGTTAATCCCTTTGGCAGACTCGTCTTTGCTGTCTTCAAAGTGCTCCGGCTCCATATCTTCATCAAAATTGATAAATGGATTCATTTGCTCTTTGAGAATTTTAGCGGCATATGCAACGGCATTATCCGGGGTCACACTTCCGTCTGTCCATACTTCCAGTGTGAGTTTGTCATAATCTGTCTTCTGTCCGATTCTGGAAGTTCCTACGATGTATTTTACCCGTTTAATGGGAGAAAAGGCAGCATCTATGGGAATCGTCCCTATGGGGGCATCGTCATCTTTGTTGGACGAAGAAAGGGCGTATCCCTTCCCTGTCTTAACTACCATGGTCATGTTCAGCACACCCTTTTTGGAAAGCGTGGCAATATGCTGCTCCGGATTAAGAACTTCGACCCTGCCGTCGGAACTTACCATATCGGCACCCGTAATTTCACACTCACCCTTGGCATTTAAGGTTAATATTTTGTCTTCCGGATCATCCACCTTGAGCTTCAGCTCTTTAAGATTCAAAATGATTTCGGAAACATCTTCTCTGACATCTGAAATCACGCTGTATTCATGAAGAGCGTCATCAATTTTCACAGATACAATGGCAGCGCCATAGATAGATGAAAGTATAATGCGTCGAAGAGAGTTCCCGATGGTAATACCATATCCCCTTTCAAGGGGTTCGCATACAAATTTACCATATGTTGAAGTTGTAGTAACGTCAAGCTTCTCCGGCTTGATCATCTCTCGCCAGTTCACATATGCAAGTTTTTCAGATGACATTCATATCTCCTGAATAAATATTTGGAATAACCATAACAATGGCTTGCTTATTTAGAATAAAGCTCAACAATTAACTGCTCCTGAATGGGAAGGGTAATATCTTCACGTGCAGGAGTTCCGACAACTTCGCCTTTGAAGCTTTCTTTTTTGATTTCAAGCCATTGTGGAATTCCACGTCTTACAATTGCATCCAAAGAATCTGAAATCGCTTGAATCGTTCTGCTCTTCTCGCGAAGTTCAATCACATCACCTTTTTTAACCTGGTAAGAAGGAATATTCACCTTTTTACCGTTTACCGTGAAATGATTGTGTCTTACAAAATGCCTGCCCTGATTCCGGGAATTGACAAAGCCCATTCGAAAAACAGTATTGTCAAGCCGGGTTTCCAGGATACTTAAAAGGTTTACCCCCGTAATGCCTTTCCGGCTATCGGCTTTATGAAATGAGAGCCTGAATTGCTTTTCAGAAAGCCCATAAAGTCGTCTGACCTTTTGTTTCTCCCTGAGCTGAATCCCGTAATCGGATAACTTTGATCTTCTCTGGCCATGCTGGCCCGGCGGATATCCTCTTCTATCAAAACTGCATTTATCTGAAAAGCAGCGATCGCCTTTCAAAAAAAGCTTTAAATTTTCACGTCTGCATTGCCGGCAAACTGAACCTCTATATCGTGACAATGTTCTTCTCCTTTATCAAACGAGTATGTTTATACTCTTCTTCTCTTGGGTGGGCGGCATCCATTATGGGCAACCGGGGTGACATCCTTGATCATGGAAATATTGAGTCCAATTGCATGTAATGCTCTTAACGCTGATTCCCGGCCAGGCCCCGGCCCCTTAACAAAAATACCAACATTTTTCAGACCCTGTTCCATTGCTTTTGCCCCTGCGTCTTCCGCCACCAGTTTGGCTGCAAAAGGCGTGCTTTTTCTAGACCCTTTGAATCCCTGCATTCCGGCGCTGGACCATGAAATCGTGTTTCCATTCTCATCGGTAATCGTAACGATTGTATTGTTAAAAGTGGATTGAATATGCACAACTCCGGAAGAAATATTCTTTCTTATCCGTTTTTTGGCTACAATTTTTTTTGACTTTTTTGCCATAATTAATAGTACCTTTTAAATTATCCTACTTTTTCTTTTTAACCGCAGTCCTCTTGGGACCTTTTCGAGTTCTAGCGTTTGTTTTAGTTTTCTGACCCCTGCAGGGAAGGCCTTTACGATGGCGAAGTCCTCGATAACAACCGAGATCCATGAGCCTCTTGATACTCATGGAAACTTCACTTCTAAGTTCACCTTCAACCTTATACTCAGCGTCAATAATTTTCCTGATCTCGTTGACCTGTTCTTCCGTCAGATCATTTGCCTTTGTAGTAGGGTCAATACCTGTTTTTTGAAGAATCAGCTTTGATCTGTTTCTACCTATACCATAGATATAAGTTAAAGCGATCCATGCATGCTTATCTTTTGGTAAATCTACTCCTGCGATACGTGCCAAATTTCCTTCCCCCTATCCCTGCCGCTGTTTATGGTTCTTATTAATACAAATTACTCTCAGGACGCCACGTCTTTTGATAACTTTGCAATCTCTACAAATCTTTTTCACAGATGCTCGAACTTTCATCCATTTGCTCCTATCTTATGATTCTCATATCGAAAAAATATTATCTTTATTTATACCTGTATGTAATCCTACCCCGGCTTAAATCATAGGGGGATATCTCTACCGTCACTTTGTCCCCCGGCAGTATCTTTATAAAATGCATCCTCATTTTGCCTGAAATATGAGCAAGCAATACATGCTTATTTTCAAGCTCAACTCTGAACATGGCATTGGGCAGCGTTTCAAGTACTTTCCCGTCGACTTTGATGGGTTCTTCTTTTGCCATAAATGCATCCAACTCCTCTATTATTATAGAACATTAATCAGGTCCTGCCTTTTATTCTTTTACTCCCTGACCTGCCCAGAAACCCTTGGTAATTGCCTGAAATAAGATGGGATTCAATTTGAGCAATGGTATCAATGGAAACACCGACAACAATCAAAAGAGCGGTACCTCCAAAATAAAAAGGGATATTGAATTTCCCCATGAGAACCGTGGGCAAAACACAAACGGCAGAAATATAAACCGCTCCCCCCACCGTTATTCTTGTCAGCACTTTATCAATATACTCGGATGTTTTTTTGCCGGGCCGGATTCCGGGAATATATCCCCCGTTCTTCTTCATGTTGTCAGCCACATTATCCGGATTGAACTGGACTGCGGTGTAGAAAAAACAGAAGAAGGTGATAAACCCGACATAGAGCAAATAATACCATATGGTTCCGGGACTGAACATGGCCGCCACAGTTTGCATGAACGGAAGGTTTGAGAATTGCGCCAAAGTAGCCGGAAACATGATAATCGAAGAAGCAAAAATCGGCGGAATAACCCCGGCGGAATTAATCTTAAGGGGCAGGTGGGATGTCTGTCCGCCATACATTTTTCTTCCCACAACCCGCTTGGCGTAATGTACAGGTATTCGCCTTTGTGCCTGCTCCATAAAAATAACAGCCGAAATAACGGCAACCATAAGAACAATAATGATGATCAGCGTGAACAATCCCATTTCACCCGTTGTCATCAATCGTACCGTATTCCCCATGGCAGAAGGGATTCCAGCCACAATACCCGCAAAAATAATCAGGGAAATGCCATTGCCGATCCCTCTTTCCGTGATCTGTTCTCCCAGCCACATAATAAAGGCGGTTCCTGCCGTGAGGGTGATAATGGTAACCAATCGGAATCCCCACCCTGGATCCGGAACAATTGCAATTCCTGCAGGTGAAGTCATGGACTCGAGTCCCACACTGATCCCCAAGCCCTGGATAATACTCAATATTACCGTACCATATCTGGCCAGTTGGGTTTTCTTTTTCCGCCCTGCCTCACCTTCCTTTTTTAATTGATCCAGATAAGGAACAACCACCGTCATCAACTCCAGAATAATGGATGCACTGATATACGGCATGATCCCCAATGCAAAAATGGAAAGTCTTTCCAAGGCGCCACCGGAAAACATATTAAACATGGAAAAAAGGGTACCCTCGGCGCTGGCAAAAAATGAAGCAAGAGCCGCACCGTTGATTCCGGGAGTAGGAACATGGATACCCACCCGATAAACAAACAGCAAAGCAAGCGTAATGAAAAGCTTTCTTTTAAGTTCAGGAAGTTTAAGCAGGTTCTGGTAGCTGTTCTGGATCATTTATGGATTCCTTACATCACTTCTATGATTATTCTATGCTGCCGCCGAGGGATTCAATTTTTTCCCTGGCGGATTTGGAGACAAGAACATTCTTCAAAAAAAATTTCTTTTTTGTTTCGCCCTGACCGAGAATCTTAACGCCGTCAAATCGGCCTTTCACCTTCCCGGCCTTTTTCAGGGAATCGATATCAATGACGGACCCATCGTCAAACGAATCCAATTCTCTAATATTTAAGACAGCGTTCTGTGTTTTAAATATATTGCAAAACCCTCTTTTGGGAAGCCGTCTGTACAAAGGCATCTGCCCGCCTTCGAAGCCCGGTCTGACGCTGCCCCCGGCTCTGGCTTTAAGCCCCTTATGTCCTTTGGTGGATGTCTTTCCCATTCCTGAACCCGGCCCCCGGCCGATTCTTTTGCGTTTTTTTCGAGAACCGGGCGCCGGTGCTAAATCATGAATCTGCATATTATACCTCCTCAACTTTCACAAGATGAGATACTTTCTTGACCTGCCCCAGAATAACCGGATCAGCATTATGTTCAACCGTATGGTGCATTTTTTTCAATCCCAGAGAACGGATAATCCGGCCATGCTTGGCAGGCCTTCCGATGGTGCTCCTGATTTGGGTGATTCTAATTCTTTCTGTCATTTTAGCAACCTCTTATAAATCTTCAGATCTAAGACCACGGCGTTTTGCCACTTCTTCCTTCGTACATAAGGATTGAAGTCCGGCCATTGTAGCCCTTACAATATTCTGTGT
>CAZAHK010000007.1:0-49516 GCA_964484555.1 uncultured Desulfobacula sp. | reverse complement strand
AAAAGGATTTCCTTCCCATGAACATCAAGGCCTTTGAAATGGGGTTTGAGGCGGCGGAAAACACCAAATGAAACAGAAAAAAATCCAGGTCCTCAACGGACCCAA
The DNA here is from genome assembly GCA_964484555.1 of uncultured Desulfobacula sp. Taxonomy (GTDB): domain Bacteria; phylum Desulfobacterota; class Desulfobacteria; order Desulfobacterales; family Desulfobacteraceae; genus Desulfobacula. The sequence continues at coordinate 49,411 of CAZAHK010000007.1, read as the reverse complement.
CCTGAATATGCTGGGGAAGCGGGAACCCCATATCTACGGTTCCCTGACCCTGGATGAAATCAACCGGGACCTTGAGAAGGAGGCAAAATCCCTGGGCCTGGAACTCTCTTTTTTCCAGTCCAACCATGAAGGCGCCCTGGTGGACAAAATCCATGAATTGTTTGATTCTCCGCCGGTGGGCCTCATCATCAATCCGGGAGCCCTGACCCATACCAGCGTCACCCTGCGGGACGCCCTCCTGCTCCTGTCCTGCCCCATGGTGGAGATCCATTTGTCCAATATCTATAAGCGGGAGGCCTTCCGCCATAAATCCCTTCTGGCCGATATCGTGACGGGCCAGATTTCCGGCTTCGGCGCTTACGGCTACCACCTGGCCCTCCAGGCCCTGGCCAAAATGATCGATGAAGCCACGGCCCATGAAGCCTGATCTGCTCATCCTCTGCGCCACCCTTGCTGAAATGTCCTATTTCCTGTCGGCCCATCCACCAAAGGCGGAAAGGGTGACCCCCACCGGGCTCAGGGTTTTTTCCGGCAGACTTAACGACAAAGCCTATGACCTCATGATCACCGGACCCGGCGTTTTTAACGCAGCCCATGCCCTGACCGTGTACCTGGAACAGGCATCCCCGGCCCTGGTTCTCCAGACCGGCATCGCCGGCGTCTTCAGGGAAACGGGGCTGGACATCGGTGATGTGGCCGTTGCCACGGGGGAACAGTATATCCACACGGGCATTGCAGCCGATTCTCCCATACCCGGGCCGCTGCCCTTTGACCTCATCGAAGGTGTTACTTCAAGCCGGGAAGGGCGCTACGGGTTTGATCCGGCCCGGGTAGACGCCTGCCATGAGCGGTTATCCAGGGGATTTGAACATAAAGGCATCCGGGTCGCCAAGGGGCCGTTCATCACGGTTTCCACCCTCACCTCTTCCTTTGACCAGGCCGGCCGTATTCATGCGGCCCTCTCGCCGGTCATGGAAGCCATGGAAGGGGCTGCCTCGGCCCATATTGCAGCCCTGTACAAGGTCCCCTTTATTGAAGTCCGGGCCGCCTCGAATTTTACAGGGGAAAGGGATAAAGGCAAATGGGATGTGGAGAGGGCGGCAAAACACCTGGGAGAGGCCTGTACGATAATCTGATGGGTATGGAGAATAAAGATGTGTTTGAGAAGGTGATGGGATTTGCCGGAGAGGGAAAAGGCAGACGGATGCTGAACGCTTTGAACAAGCGGGATACTGTTTTGACCTTGTCTGAGTTGAAGGATGTTTTGAAGGCTTATTGCGAAACCGGCCTGCCCAAGGAAGTTGAGGTATTAAAGAGTATCAGAGGCATTTTAAGCGATGATCAGTATCATGCACTGGCTGAAAAGGTCAGGGCCAATTGCTGTCCGGAGAAGTATGATGAGTTCTCGGTTTCATTGAGAAATTTGCTGACCAGTGGTATGAAGATGAATCCTGCCAGGAACAATACCGAAGGGCAGGGTTGAGAATTTTGGTTTTTATTTTTTCGAATAAAGCTGTTAAGGAGATCATCCATGGGACTGCTCAATCTATTGCTGAATGATCCGCTGACCTTTGTCCTCATCGCCATACCGCTCCTGTACGCCATTATTTTTCATGAACTGGCCCATGGCTGGGTGGCCCTCCGCATGGGGGACCCCACGGCCAAACTGCTGGGCCGCCTGAGCCTCAACCCCCTCAAGCACCTGGACCCTGTGGGCACCCTCATGCTTTTTATTTTCGGATTCGGCTGGGCCAAACCCGTTCCGGTGAATTTCAACCTGCTGCACGACCGGAAAAAGGGTATGATTGCCGTTTCCTCCGCAGGCATCATCGCCAATATGCTCCTGGCCTTTACGGCCCTTTTCCTGGACCGCCTGCTGTCTCCTCAGCCGTCAAGCCTGCTGGCTCCGCTTCTCTATTATTTTGCAAAGATCAATATCATCCTGGCCGCCTTTAACCTGATCCCCATCCCGCCCCTGGACGGCTCAAAAATTCTCATGGGTTTTGCCTCGCCGGCCATTCAGAACACCCTTTTCCGGCTGGAACGCTACGGCTTTTTCATTGTCATCGCCCTGCTTTACCTGGGCGTCCTGGACCCCATCACCCGTTTTTTCCAGTGGATTATCCTGTCCTTTATCAGCCTGCTGCTGCCTTGATGACAGTGCGCAGGGATGGTACAACCTGAAAAATTGAAGAGGACGCCAAATGAACGATTGGTTTACAATAGATGAAATCGACAAGGAAACTTATATCATCAGCGAATACCGCCACTGGGAGGAAACGCATTGTTATCTCCTGAATGGCTCTGAGCGCAGCCTGCTGATTGATACCGGGCTTGGAATCTGTAATATCTATGATAAAGTCATTAAGCTGACCGGCAATCCGGTTACCGCGGTAGCCACCCATATTCACTGGGATCATATTGGCGGTCATAAATATTTTCCAGACTTTTATGCTCATGAGGATGAACTGAACTGGCTTAGCGGAGAATTTCCTCTGACGATGGAGCAAATTAAAGGAATGGTCGTTGACCGATGTGATTTGCCGAAAGGGTATGATGTAGACATCTATGAATTTTTTCAGGGTAAACCGACAAGGGTGCTAAAGGATAATGAAATTGTTGATATTGGGGGCCGCTTTGTTCAAATAGTGCATACGCCAGGCCATTCTCCGGGGCATATGTGTTTTTGGGAAAAGGAGCGCGGTTATCTTTTTACCGGTGACTTGGTTTATAAAGACACGCTGTTTGCCTACTATCCATCCACTGATCCGGAGGCATACCTCAACTCTCTGGAACGGGTGTCGGCGCTGCCGGTGAAGCAGGTGTTCCCGGCACATCATACTTTGGATATACAACCTGAGATTCTGGTCCGAATGCGTGACACGTTTCGGCAGTTGCGAGATGAGGGTAAATTGTATCATGGCAGCGGAACATTTGATTACGGCGACTGGTCTGTATGGCTATGATCGGTCAGGATTCAATGCATAAATTTCAATTTGTAAAAGCGATTGATTAATCAGTAAAACTGATAACCGTTCAAGTGGCGCTTTCGCCTGAATCCGTCCACCCGGCATGATCATGGGCCTTGAAAAGCGGCCTTACGAATCAGAGTCTTGACACGGCAGTCATATGTAATTACAATGTAAGCATTAAAATGATTCACAAAAAGGATGTTGCATATGAAGGCGTCAATCATCAAAATCGGCAATTCCCATGGTATCCGTATCCCGAAACCCATCATCGCACAATGCGGATTTGAAGATGAGGTTGAATTTTCAGTCCGGAACAATGAACTGATTGTCAAGCCCGTCAAATCCTCCCGCCATAATTGGGAGGCCTCTTTTAAAAAAATGGCGGCGGAGGGGGATGATCAGTTGTTGGACTCTGAATCCGTTTCAACGGCAAAATGGGATGAGGATGAGTGGGAATGGAGATAAAACGGTTTCAAGTTTACCTTGTCAACCTTGATCCAGCCACGGGCCACGAAATTCAGAAGACCCAGCCGTGTTTGGTGATTTCCCCCAATGAGATGAACGAGCATATTCCCACCCTGATCGTTGCTCCCATGACAACAAAAGGCAGGGACTATCCCACCAGAGTCAATTGTTCATTTCAGGGCAAAAAAGGACAGGTGGTGCTGGATCAAACCAGAACAATTGATAAGAAAAGGCTTGTCAAGAAACTTGGAACTATTGACAACAGTTCACAGGATAGAGTTTTAAAAATCCTGCATGAAATGTTTGCAAAGTAGAATGAATTTCATCGATTCCCATTGCCATCTGCACGATTCAAGGATTATTGCCGACATGCCGGGGATCGGCGAGACCGGCATCGATTTTATGATCAAAAGCCTGGACCGGGACCGGCAGATGGTGGTCTTCGAGCATCACCTCATGCTGGCAAGGGAAATGGGACGGCCCGTCAATATCCATATCCGGAAAGCCTGGGATGCTACGACTTTTTTATTGTCATCGCCCTGCTTTACCTGGTCGTCCTGGATCCCATCATCCGCCTTTTCTAATGTATTATCCTGTCCTTTATCAGCCTGCTGCTGCCTTGACGACCGGAGTCCCGGAAAACATCCCGAATAAATTACAAATTCATAAAAATAGTCCGCCTGAAATCTATTTACAGGCAGAAAAAATACTGATAGGAGTTCAGCATCGGGGTGTCTGAACCATGGAACTGAAAATAGCCGATGAAGGTTGACCTGATATCAGGTTTTGTAATGCTGATCAGGTAAAATTGACCTGATATAAATGGTTAACATTGGAAAATCATGGCGATATCTTTAGAAAATACATTGGTAGGTGTCGCGGGTGAATATCTCGTCGCGGGAGAATTGTCTCTCAGAGGGCATTTAGCCTCAATCACACTCAGGAATAGTCGAGGTATTGATATCCTGGCAAGTAATGCAGATGCATCGAAAACTGTAAGCATTCAGGTGAAGACAAATAGCAATGGAAATCCAAGTTGGCTCTTGAATCAAAAGGCAGAGCAGTTTTTTTCAAACGAACATTTTTACGTGTTTGTTGCCATAGAACATATCGGGGTAAGACCCAGATATTATATTGTTCCAAGTGAAGTTGTCGCGGAACATGTCCGAACCAGTCATAGCAACTGGTTGGGAGGCAAAAAGCTTGATGATTCTCCCAGAAAGGACACATCCATGCGAAAATTTACAGACCCTGAAAATGCTTTCCTTGAGCGTTGGGATCTAATACCACTATAAAACGCTAATGATTTTTTATAGGACGCCAAACCGCCGGCCCTGTGGAAATTTTGTTCTGCGGCAAGGTAAATATGATACTGATTTGGGAAATTGAAGATCAAGACATTGAGAAGGTCCGATTCTTTTATGAGAAATGGTCTGCTGACCCATTTGTCAGACTTCGCCAAAGACGTAATGTGGAAAGTCTGCGGCCAAGAATTACCAAAGAAAAGACATGGATGGCATTGGTCGGGTGTTTACTCACGACACAACAGCGATCGGGTCCGGGAAGTGCCGTCAAGCGAATTCTGGATACAGATCCATTCCCTCTGAATTACAGCGAATGTTCAGGCAAGAGTGATCTGGAAGGCTACGCAAGAGAAACGCTAACTTCTTTCGGAGGAATCAGGCGTCCTCCAACCATAGCCCAACAGATTTCAGCCAACTACAAGATCCTTGAAGACGGACTGTGGCATCAGCTTCTGTCTTGTGTACAGACAATCAATGGGTCCAACAATCCTGTACTTGAGCGGAAAGCTGCGCATTGCCTGGCGAAACACCTCCACGGAATCGGGCCGAAGCAGAGTCGAAACCTGCTCCAATGGATAGGGGCGTCGAAGTACGAGATACCTGTCGATAGCCGAATCACCAAATGGCTCAACAAGAATGTCCTGAAATATCACCTGTCGGCGACCCTGCTGTCGGACCACATGTACTATGACATGGTGTCGGATGGTGTTCTGTTGCTTTGCAAGAAGGCTGACTTGTATCCGTGCATGTTGGATGCTGCGATCTTTACATCCTTCGATGGCGGGTGGGGTGAAAGCGACATTGGCATGTCCGAATCACTCGAAAATGCCTAAGCAGTGCGTGCAAAGGGCACTGGCTATCGCTTAAAGACCAACTATTGGAAATAAAATTAAATTGTGCTACATTCAGGCAGGATAAGGAAGGAGGAGGTTGGCATGTTTAATCTTTTGGAAAAAATACAAAAAGACGCCCTATCTCTTTCCGGGCAAGAACGGGCTTTTTTAGCGGACCGCCTGTTAAGTTCCCTCGGGGATGATGTTCTTACAGAGATCGATGCTGCCTGGATTGAGGAGGCTGAGCGCCGCTATCAGGGCTATAAAGAGGGTAAGCGTCCAGGCATTTCTGCAAAGGACGTATTTGCCGAAGCCGATAATAGTCGAGCGATCTGTGAACTCCATTTTAAAATTAATTTTCGGAGGTAACGATGAATATCAATGAAATCTCTATATTTGACCTAAGTCCGCCAGAAAAATTGCAATTGGTTGAAGACCTTTGGGATGACCTTGCGGGTTTTCCATCAGGGGTTCCGGTTCATGAATGGCAAAAAGAGGAATTGGCTCGCCGTAAAGCCAATTTAATGAGCAAACCGGCGTCAGGGCTTACTTGGGACGAGGTTAAAAGCAAGGTCAGAAGCCGCTATGGCCGTTGAGCTGATCATCGCTCAGGAAGCGCAACAGGATATTGAAGAAGCCTATGGATGGTTTGAAGATCGGAGAACCGGCTTGGGTGAAGATTTCCTGAGTTGTGTGGATGCCGCTGTTCAAAATATCTGCCGTATGCCGGAATTGTACGCAAAAGTTCATGAAGAATATCGAAGGGCATTGGTAAGACGCTTCCCGTATGCTGTGTTTTACGAGTATACCGGGGTGAAGGTGGTTATCTACAGTATTTTCCACACATCCCAAGATCCCGATAAGTGGCGGGTTCGCCTGATTTGATCAGGCGATTGCCGAAAAGGGATATATCAGGAGGGGGATAAGATGCGTGCAAAAATTCAAAAATGGGGAAACAGCCAGGGTCTTCGTATTACAAAGGTATTGCTCGCAGACGCATGCATAAATGTGGGTGATGATGTCAATATCACCCTAAAAGAGGGCACCTTAATCGTTACCCCGGCCCAAAGGATAAGAAAGAAATATAATCTCAAAGACCTTGTGGAGAAAATCCCCGAAGGATATCAGGTCAAAGAAACCGATTGGGGAAAATCCGTGGGCAAAGAGGTCTGGTAAATGGCCGCTTATATTCTCAAACAATGAACTTCATCGACTCCCATTGCCATCTGCACGATTCAAGGATTTTGGATGACATGCCGGGGATTGTGGCCCGGGCCGAGGCCGCAGGCGTCAAGGCCATGGTGACCTGCGCCACCATGGAGGAGAATTTTGAGCAGACGGCCCAACTGTCCCTGGCCTATCCGTCCATCCTGCCCTGTTTCGGGATACATCCCTGGTTTCTGGACAGTCTGTCCCCGGACTGGAAAAAAAAACTGGAGCAGTATCTGGTGTCCTATCCCTCGGGAATCGGCGAGACCGGCATTGATTTTATGATCAAAAGCCTGGACCGGGACAGGCAGATGGCGGTCTTCGAGCATCACCTCATGCTGGCAAGGGAAATGGGGCGGCCCGTCAATATCCATATCCGGAAGGCCTGGGATGCCTTTGTCCGGCTTTTAAAAAAACTGGGAAAATTCAAAACGCCGGGGCTGATCCATTCCTATTCCGGGTCTGCGGATCTTATCCCGATCTTTGAGGCCCATAATCTCTATATCTCCTTTTCCGGCTCCGTGACCCAGCCCGGAGCAAAAAAAGGGATCAAGGCTCTGAAAGCAGTTTCAAGGGAAAGATATGTGCTGGAGACAGACACCCCGGATATCTATCCCTACCTGCCCGAACCCAATCCGGACAGGCTCAACGAGCCCAGGAACCTTGCAGCCATTGCCCGGATTGCATCGGAACGGGCCGGGTTCGGGGTTAAAACATTTTCAGGCCAGGCCTATCAAAACAGCCTGAATCTGTTTTCTCCTCTGCTGGAGAAAAAAAAGGCAGGACAATGAATCGGTTTGCACGGACGGAACAGCTCCTTGGCCTGGAGGCCATGGAAAAGATAAAAAAGGCAAAGGTGGCGGTCTTCGGCCTGGGGGCCGTGGGCTCCTTTGCCGTGGAAGCCCTGGCCAGGACCGGGGTGGGCCGCCTTCACCTCATCGATTTTGACCGGGTGGACGCCTCCAATATCAACCGCCAGCTCCTGGCCCTGACTTCCACCATCGGCCGGGAAAAGGCCGTCCTGGCCCGGGAAAGGGTGGGAGATATCAACCCGGACTGCGAGATAACGGTGAAGAGCGCCTTTGTTAATGCCGAAAGCCTGGAGGACCTGCTTGAGGATGATATGGATGTGGTGGTGGATGCCATTGACGGACTCAATTCAAAAATCAATCTGCTGGTGGGGGCAAGACGGATGAACCTTTCCGTGGTGTCCAGCATGGGAGCCGGGGGAAAGACGGATATTTCCTCGATCCGGGCCGGGGATATCAGTGAAACCGAAGTCTGCCCCCTGGCCCGGGTGGTGAGGCGCAGGCTTCACCGGCGGGGGATTTTTGAAGGGATCAGGGCTGTTTATTCCATTGAACCGCCGTTGAATAAACAGCCCTTTAATGCTGAGGATGCCGGGGACGCCCTGCCGGGTCACGGCCGGTCACGGCCGCCCATCGGGACCGTGGTCTGGGTGCCGGGTGTTTTCGGCCTGACCGTGGCCCGGGAAGTGATCCGGCTCATTACGGATTAAGCCTTCTGTTCTTCATCCCTGAGCACCCGGCGCAAGACCTTGCCCACATTGGAAACCGGGATTTCATTTCTGAATTCTATGATTCTCGGGCGTTTGTAACCGGCCAGATGTTCTTTGCAGAACTCATGGATCTCGGCTTCGGTTGCGTCGGCTCCGGCCTTCAGTTTGATAAAGGCCTTGACCTTTTCCCCGCTTTTTTCATCCGGAATTCCCACCACGGCCACCAGTTCCACCTTGGGATGGGTATAGAGGACATCCTCCACCTCCCTGGGATAAACATTGAACCCGCCCACGATGATCATATCCTTTTTCCGGTCCGTGATGGTGATATAGCCGTCCTTGTCGATATTGCCGATGTCGCCGGTGAGAAAATACCGCTTCCCGCCCAGATTGACAAAGACCTCCGCATTGGCATCGGGCCGTTTCCAGTATCCCTTCATGACCTGGGGGCCGCAGGCCGCGACTTCACCGTCTTCACCCTGTGGCATTTCCTTGGTGGGGTCGTCCAGGCTGAGGATTTTGACATCGGTGCCGGGAAGGGGGAAGCCGATGGAGCCGATCTTCCGGGTTTCCTTAAAGGTGGGGTTGGACGAGATGACGGGTGCGGTTTCCGTCAGGCCGAAGCCTTCAAAAATAATGGAGCCGGTTTTTTCTTCAAAGCGTTTGCAGACCTCCGGGGGCAGGGGAGCCCCGCCGGAAAAACAGCCCATGAGGGAGGACAGGTCATATTGGTCGATGAGGGCATGGTTGGTAAAGGCCACAAAAATGGTGGGCACGGCCGGCATGAAGGTGGGTTTGTATTTCTGGACCGCCTTGAGGACTTCCGTGAAGGGCGGCTTTCCGGCTCTGGGATCGGGGATGCAGATGAGCCTTGCTCCCAGCATGGTGGACATTAAAAGGGCCACGGTGATTCCAAAGCTGTGGTACCAGGGCAGGACTCCCAGGAAGGCGTGGAAATTTCCTTTGTACAGGGATTCCGGTTTTTTGCCTTCTCCGTGGACAAACCGGCCGTAGTGGTAGATGCCCATGACGTCATAGGTAAAATTGGTATGGGTCAGTTCCGCTCCCTTGGGCACCCCGGTGGTGCCGCCGGTATAGAGCATGATGGCGGTGTCGTTCTCAGGATCTATGGTCACGGCCGGCGGATTGGGTTTACTGGAGGCTACAATATCGTCGTACATGAGGTGGCCGGGCTTAATGCTGCCCGCGGTGGGGATTTTCCCCAAGAGGCTGCCCAGGATGGCTTTGACTTTCGGCAGATAGGATTTGATATTGCACAGGATAACGGTTTCGACGGCTGTTCCTTCAATGGCCTTTATCGTGTTGGGGTAAAATACGGGATGGTCCATGCAAAACACGATTCTGGATTCGGAATTCTTCAACTGATAATTGAGCTCGGCCGGGGTATAGACCGGGTTGCAGTTGACGGCAACGGCGCCGGCCTTGAGAATCCCGAAAAGGACTTCAGGAAACTGGGGCAGGTTGGGCAGAAAGATCGCCACCTTGTCGCCCTTTCGAATGCCCCGGCCGCTCAGGAAATTGGCAATGCGGTCTGCCGTATCTTTGACCTGGGCATAGGTTCTGGAAGCCCCGTTAAACTGGGTAAAAATGCTGTCCGGATAGGCTTTGGCAGAATCATCCAGGAATTTAAAAATAGGAAATTGATAGTCGGTAAATGTGTGTACAACGCCTTCGGGCCAGTAGGGGGTCTTCCATGCTGCGTCACTCATCTTTTTTCTCCTTTTGTTCAGGGTGTCTGCCAAAGATAAAGAGGTTTATCTTATGCGTTAATAAAACTGTTTCCTTGTCTGGTTGTTTATACAGGGAAGTTCAAGGGAAAGAAAAGCTTTTTTTTGAGTAAAATTGGGGTTGCCCCATATCCCGGGTTTCAGCTATAGTATCCTAATTTTAATTCAGGAGTTACCAAACCATGGACCCCAGGCCGTATTATAAATGCCGGTGACTCTTTTTAACGGTTGATAAACAAAGGATGCAGTGATAAGGGAAGTGTTTGAAAACCATGCAAAATCTCAAATGCTAAAAAAAAAGGAGATGAATATACCATGAAAAAACCATATCAATGCCTTTTGATTGTATTATTCGGCATGCTGGTCTTTGCCGGGCCCTCTTTTGCCGAAGATATGTATGTGGCAAGCGTTACGGAAATTTCTTTGCGGACCGGCCCCAGCGTGGATAACAAAATCATTGCCATGCTGAAAACCGGGAGTAAGCTTGAGATCATCGAGTACAAGACGGATTGGTCCCAGGTCAAAGCGGACAATGGAAAATCAGGCTGGGTTTTATCCCGGTTCATCACCCCGAAAAAACCGGAAATCCTTTTGCTGGATGAATTGAAAGAAAAAAACCAGACCCTTTTATCGAAAATAGCCCAATTGGAAGAAGAGAATAAGGCCCTGACGGTTAAAATCGCATCCATGGTTGAGCTGGAGGGAAAATATAATCAACTGCAGCAGGACTCGACGGATTTTTTAAAGTTTGAGGCCAAATATAATGCGGCGGTTCAGGAAAACGAGGTTCAGAAAGCCGCCATCGAAAAGCTGGAAACCGATATGGATAGTGAACCCAAACTCTGGTTTCTCATCGGTCCCGGTGTTTTTATCGTGGGCTTGTTTTTTGGGTTAAGCAGCCGTAAAAAGAAGAGAACCAGCCTATTATGATCCAAGAAACCGATTTTCTGGTGATCGGCAGCGGGATTGCCGGTTTAAGTTATGCCCTGAAAGCGGCAAAATTCGGAAAAGTCACGCTTATCACCAAAAAACAGATACGGAAAACCAATACGGCTCTGGCCCAGGGCGGGGTGGCTGCCGTATTCAGCCAAACGGATTCCTTTGACCTGCATATTCAGGACACCCTTGCCGCAGGGGACGGGCTTTGCAATAAAGAAGTCGTTACCATGGTGGTGAAGGACGGGCCTGACAGAATCCGGGAGCTGGTAAAATTCGGGGCTGCCTTTAATAAGGCGGGAGAAGGGGAATATGATTTTTCTCTGGGCCGGGAAGGCGGGCATTCGGCCAAGAGAATTGTCTATGCCCAGGACCTGACCGGCCGGGAAATCGAAGAGACCCTGGTCCGGAATGTTGAAGCGGATAAGAATATCACCATTTTGGAAGATCATATCGCCGTCAACCTCATCACCTTTTCCAGCAGCATCCGGAGCGGGCTCCTGGTGACCCGGCATGAGAATATCTGTTGCGGAGCCTATGTCTTAAACAATCAGACCGGGAAAATAGAAACCATCCATGCCGGAATTACCCTTCTGGCCACCGGCGGGGCCGGCAAGGTCTATCTGTATACCTCAAACCCGGATATTGCAACGGGAGACGGCATTGCCATGGCTTACAGGGCCGGGGCCTCGGTGGCAAACCTGGAATTTGTCCAGTTTCACCCCACCTGCCTGTTTCATCCCGAGGCCAAGAATTTTCTGATTTCCGAGGCGGTCCGTGGGGAAGGGGCAATTCTTGTGGATGCCAAAGGCCGCCGGTTCATGGACAAATATTCTCCGGATAAGGAACTGGCTTGCAGGGATGTGGTGGCCAGGGCCATTGACAGTGAACTGAAAAAAACCGGGGCCGATTCTGTTTTTCTGGATATCACCCATAAGGATCCTGAATTTGTAAAGAAACGATTCCCCAATATTTATTCAAAATGTCTTGAATACGGGATTGATATCACAAAGGATCCGATCCCGGTGGTGCCGGCAGCTCATTATATGTGCGGCGGCGTGGCCACGGACCTGAACGGAAGGACCGATATCCAGAGGCTGTATGCCGTGGGCGAGACCGCCTGCACCGGGCTCCACGGCGCCAACCGCCTGGCCTCCAATTCCCTTCTGGAAGCCCTGGTCTATTCCCACAGGGCCTATCTGGCCGCTGTTGAAGAATTCAAGGCCATGGGCAGCCGGAGCTCCGTTGCTCTGGACCCATGGGATGAAACCAGCACCATGGACAGTGATGAAGCCATTGTGGTCTCCCATAACTGGGATGAAATCCGGCGGCTCATGTGGAATTATGTGGGCATTGTCAGGTCGGACAAGCGTCTTCAAAGGGCCTTGACAAGAATTGTCACTATTAACAAAGAAATCAATGAATATTACTGGGATTTTAAGGTGACCTCGGATCTGATCGAACTGAGGAATCTGGCCACCGTTGCCAAACTCATCATCCGGTCCGCCCTGATGAGAAAGGAAAGCCGGGGCCTGCATTATAATATCGGATACCCTGAAAAGGATAATGCCCATTTCCTGAAGCACACCATTCTCAGGAAGAATTTATAGATTTTTATCTTGTGCCGGGCTTGACCCCGGTAAACAGGGTCACAATGCCGAAGGTCATCTGTTTGAACCGGATATGGGTGAACCCGGCTTCCTTCATAAGGGCTGCAAATTCCGTGGGAGTGGGAAATTTCAGGACCGAATCCGGCAGGTACTGATAAGCCTTTGCATCTTTTGAAAAAAAAGACCCGATAAGGGGAAGCAATTTTTGGAAATAGAGAAGATAGAAAGACCTCAAAATCCCTTTTTCAGGTGTCGTCAATTCCAGGACCACAAGCCGGCCCTCCTTTTTTAAAACCGTAAGAAATTCATCGACGGCAGCCTGCCGGTTCATGATGTTCCGGATGCCGAAGGCAATGAACACCGCATCAAAGATGCCCGGCCTGAAGGGCAGATACAGGGCGTCCCCGTTGATGAGGGCGATGCTTTTGTTGTTCTTTTGTCTTAGCTTTTTTTGCCCCAGTTCAAGCATTCCAAAGGAAAAATCCAGACCCGTGATCCGGGCCCGGCCCTTTAACCGGGCTCCGGCTTCCAGGGCGACATCGCAGGTCCCGCAAGCCACATCCAGGATCCGGCCGTTTTCTTCTATCCTGCCGGCCTTTACCATCTGGGTCCGCCAGACCGTATCCTGGCGCAGGCTTAAAAGCCGGTTGAGAAAGTCGTATCTGGGGGCAATCCGGTCAAACATGTCTTTAACAAAATCAAGTTCCTTGTTCATCGTTGACAACCTGAATTTTTGATTTATTTTAGATTACTTGCCAAGGCAGGCTGGAAAAGTATCATAACAAAGGAAAGATTACAATTACAAACAAACCCTGGATAGAAACAAGACAATCGGGATACCTATGACGGAAAAACGCGATTATTATGAAATACTGGGCGTGGCAAGGGATGTTTCAAAAGCGGATTTAAAGAAAGCCTATCGAAAACTTGCCATTCAATATCATCCTGATAAAAATCCGGACAATAAAGAGGCGGAAGAAAAATTTAAGGAAGCATCGGAAGCCTATGAAGTTTTAAATGATGATAATAAGCGGCAGATCTATGACCAGTTCGGCCACAGGGGCCTTGAAGGTGCCGGCCACTCCGGGCCCAGCGGGTTTGAAGATATTTTTTCAAGTTTCGGGGATATTTTTGAGGATTTCTTTGGTTTCGGCGGAGGCGGCGGCCGCGGGACCAGGGCGCGAAGGGGCTCGGATCTCCGGTACAATATGACCATAGAATTCATGGAAGCCGCCTTTGGCACGGAAAAAACCATTTCGATTCCCAAACTTTCCACCTGCCCCGAGTGCCGGGGAACCGGCTGTGAAGAAGGAACCCATTCCGAGACCTGTTCCCAGTGCCACGGATCAGGCCAGTTTATTCAAAGCCAGGGATTTTTCAAGGTCAAAACCACCTGTCCCTATTGCAAAGGCCAGGGAACCATCATTCCCAATCCCTGTAGAAAATGCAGGGGGGCCGGCCGGGTTGAAATCACGCGTAAGGTCCAGGTTAAGATACCGGCCGGCGTGGATGTGGGATCAAAGCTCAGACTCTCTGGTGAAGGAGAGGCATCCCCCAGCCCTGACGGATCTTCCGGAGATCTCTATGTGGTGATCAACGTGAGGCCCCATAAATTTTTCCAGAGAGACAATACCAATATTATCTGCGCCATTGATATTTCTTTTATCCAGGCCATCCTGGGAGATGAAATCACCATTCCCACCCTTGTGGGGGAGAAAAAACTGACCATCCCGAAAAGCACCCAGTACGGGGATGTTTTCAAGCTGAAAGGGGAAGGCATTGCGTCGTTGCGGACCGGCCAGAGGGGGGATCAGATTATCAAGGTGATCATCAAAACCCCCACCAAGGTGAGCCAGAAGCAGATTGAACTGTTAAGGCAGTTTGACGAGCTGGACTCCAATAAGATATCCAATAAATTGAAGAATTTATTTAAAAACCTGTAAGGCCTGTAAGGAAACCTGTCTATGTTTGAACTCAAGGTAAAAAGCCATTTTGCAGGAGCCCACCAGTTGACCATGGTGGGTCAGAAATGTGAAAACCTGCACGGCCATAACTGGAACGTGGAAGTCTGTGTCACAGGCGACAAACTGAATCCGGCCGGGGTTCTGGCGGATTTCGGAGATATCAAAAAGGCGGTCCGGACCGTTGTGGACGGGGAGCTGGACCATAAATTCTTAAATGATCTTGAGATGTTTAAGGGGGAGCAACCCACATCGGAGCGCATTGCCGTCTATATTGCCGAACGGGTTCAGGCGATCTTGAGCCAAGAGCTGTCCGAAGAGGTCCGGGTGTCCAAGGTCATGGCCTGGGAATCCGAGGATGCCTGCGCCACGTATTTCCCATAGACGATAAGCCGGTCCGGTCCGGGTGAGGATCAGGCCGTTTCTGCCTGGCAGCGTTCAATAATGCGTTTGGCCGGGATAATCCCGGTGGCTGCCGCAGATACGATATTTCCCGCCACCCCCGGCCCGTCACCGGCCACATACATTCCTTTGACGGCGGTTTCAAGATGGTTGTCCGTTTCCACCTGGGTTGCAAAGAATTTGATTTCAGGGGCATAGAGCAGGGTTTCATCGTTGGACACCCCGGGCACCACAAGGTTTAAGGATTCCAGGCCTTCGATCAGGTTGGTCAGGATTCGCTCCGGCAAAGCCATGGCAATATCACCGCAGACCACATTGGTCATGGTGGGATCGATATAGCCTTTTCTGATTCTGTTCCAGGTGGAGCGTCGTCCTCGTTTCAGGTCTCCGAACCGCTGTAAAATGGGTTGTCCGTTGCCGATGATGGTGGCCAGTTTGCCGATGGATTCTCCATAGGCCTGGTTGTCCGTCACCGGTTCCGTGAGCACCACCTTGGAAAGAAAGGCGAAATTGGTATTGGATGATTTTCTGTCTGAATAGGCATGCCCGTTCACACAGACAAAGTCCTTATAGTTTTCAAGGGAAATGAATCCGCCCTGGTTGGTGCAGAAGGTCCGGGTCTGGTCGTCATAGGTGGGTGTCTGAATAAAAAAGGTCGGATCATAGATGATATTGCAGAGGTCATCCATGATATCATTGTGAACCTCCACCCGGACCCCGACTTCGATTCCCCGCTGGCTCAGATTGATCCCGTGCTTGTGGGCCAGAGCCGACACCCAGTTGGCCCCGATCCGGCCCGGGGCAAGAATCACATGGGGGGCCTCGTATCGACCCTTTTCCGTGAGAACGCCTTGAATACGGCCGTTCTGTTGAATGATATCCAGGACATTTTCCCGGGTTCTGATCTCAAGCCCTTTGGACTGGATATAATCGGCCATACCGGCAATATAGGAAGGCAGGTTGTTGGAGCCCAGATGCTTTTGTCTGATCAGGAGAAGATCTATTCCAAACCGTTTGGCTTCTTTCCGGATCTGTTTGGCTTCTTCCATGTTGGTGGGAAAAACCGTTCCGTCCATCTTGAACCGCGTAAAGATTTTTTCCGTCTCATTGATGAGTTCGTTGGCGGCCGCCAGGGGCATGAACTGGGTCAGGTCCGTCTTTCCCAGCCGGGGAATAAAATTGAGTTTGCCGTCGGAATAAAGTCCGGCTCCGCCGATGCCGGAAAGAATATTGCAGGGATCGCACTGGAGGCACCTTTGAAGATTATGGTTCGGACATTTCCGTTCCAGGGAGCTTTTGCCTTTTTCGATCAACAAGACCTTCAGGTTTGAAAATTCCGTGAGGTGATAGGCTGCAAACAGTCCTGCCGGTCCACCGCCTACAATAATGACATCATGCACCCTATATCCTCCTGGAGATTTCGGATCAGAATGAATCTAAAGCGCAATTACTGAATTATCGATGCCTGGGAACGGGGACGGCAAATATGCGTCGGCGTTTTCATCATTCAGCCATTTTTCATTATCCACAAGATATCTGAACTGATAGGCCTGGTCCTTATTCAGGTCGATATTGAATAAAAAATCACCGCTTTTCAATTTTTTCATGGCCGGCGCATCCAGGTCCCAGTTATTGAATTCTCCAATTATCTTGACGGATTGGGCAGCGCCAATATGCTTCTTTAATACCTTAAAGGTGACTTTGCAGATGGGTTTTGTTTTCAGATACTGCTTTGTAAACATTTCTTCCTCCATATGGATGTTATAGGATTTGTTCAAGGATTTCGTAAGTTTACAATTATGGGGATATTGTAGCGGTTTTTTTTAAACTGTCAAGGGAAAGCTCAAATACTTGCGGATTCACCTGTATGCTGTTATACAAAAAGCTTTAGATTATTCATTTATATAAAAAAGGTCGGCATGCATATTTCAGTTAATGGGCAGAGGGGTAAATTCATCGTTTTCGAAGGCATTGACGGGTCCGGCAAAAGCACCCAGATCCGGATGCTTTCAAAGCGGATCCAGGATATGAACCTTAAGGTGTATACGACCTTTGAGCCCACGGCCGGCACCATCGGAACTTTAATCCGGCAGATGCTTTCAGGGAAAATAAAAATCGATCAAAGAACCCTTGCCTTTCTTTTTGCGGCAGACAGAATGGATCACCTGGTCAATGAAGAAAACGGTATCCGGAAAAAGATTGATACAGGAGAGCTTGTTATCTGTGACCGGTATTATTTTTCATCCTATGCCTACCATGCCCAGTATATGGATATGGAATGGGTCATCCATGCCAATTCCCTGAATGCCGACACGTTACGGCCGGATCTCACGGTCTTTATTGATGTAGAACCTGAAGAATGTTTTGAGAGAATCAAAAACAACCGCAATGATTTTGAAATGTATGAGAAAATTGATATTATGAAAAAGGTCAGAACCAATTATTTAAAAGCATTTGAGCGGTTGAGGGATCTTGAGAAAATAGTGGTCATTGACGGGAACAAGCTTGCGGATCATGTGGGGGATGCTATTTTCCGGGAAGTCATGAAAATTATTCACCCTGCTTAAGAAAAGGCGGATTATATATGGGCTTTGAAAACAGAAAAAAAGTGTGTGTGATTGATGGTCAGGGCGGCGGAATAGGGGCGACCATCATCAAAAAACTCAGGGAACGATTTGAGGAGCGGATCGAAATCATTGCCCTCGGCACCAATGCCATTGCCACGGCCCAGATGCTGAAAGCAAGAGCCAATAAAGGAGCTTCAGGAAGCAACGCCATTGTTCATACGGTGAAAAAGGCCGATGTCATCATCGGGTCCATCGGTATTATCATGCCCCAGGCCATGATGGGGGAGGTCACGCCCCTGATGGCCGAAGCCGTGTGCTCTGCCGACGCAAAAAAAATTCTGTTGCCTCTAACCCAGGAAAATGTGGAGATTGTGGGGTTCAGCGGCCTGCCGTTGCCGCAACTGGTGGATGAACTTTTAGACAAACATTTAGTTTTTATTCAATAGAGAGGAGCAGCAAAAATATGTGCGAAGCCAATGCCTATTTACTTGAAAAGGATCAGGAAACCCTTTTGATGGAAGCGGTTGACAAGGTTGAACCGGATGAGGACGGGATCCGACTCATATCCATTTTCGGTGAACAAAAATTCATCAAAGGCCATATCCATGCCTTATCCCTGGTGGATCACAAGGTGTATATCAAACAGTAACCCGGTGTGCAAAAAAAGGTTGGCCGTTGAGATCAAGTCAACGACCAACCTTACAGTCTCAAGTTCTATGCATTACCAGCCCAGGGTCAGGAAGTCGTGCATGGAATTGGCGGCAGCCCTTCCGGCTCCCATGGCCAGGATGACGGTGGCTGCACCGGTGACAATATCGCCGCCGGCCCAGACCCCTCTTTTGGAGGTTTTCCCGGTGACCGGGTCACCGATAATATTTCCCCATCGGGTCAGGGCAATGTCCGGCGTTGAATTGGTCAAAAGGGGGTTGGCATTGGAGCCCACCGATACCACCACCAGGTCGCAGTCAATTCTGAATTCAGATCCTTCGACGGGCACAGGCCTTCTTCTACCCGAAGCATCGGGCTCGCCCAGTTCCATTTTCAGGCATTCCATACCGGTGAGCCGTCCGTTGGCGTCTCCGAAAAATTGGGTCGGGTTAGTCAAAAGAACGAATTCGATCTTTTCTTCTTCCGCATGATGGAGTTCTTCGGCCCTTGCCGGCATTTCTTCCCGTGATCGCCGGTACACGACTTTCACGGATTCCGCTCCCAGCCTCATGGCGGTTCGTGCAGAGTCCATGGCCACGTTACCGGCACCCAGAACGACCACATTCCTGCCCCGGGCAATGGGGGTGTCGTATTCAGGGAAGAGATACCCCTTCATGAGGTTGGTCCGGGTCAGGTATTCATTGGCGGAATAGATGCCGATGAAATTTTCGCCTTGAAGGTTCATGAATTTTGGCAATCCTGCACCGACGCCGACGTAGACGGCATCATAGCCTTCTGCAAAAAGTTCATCAATGGTGACGGAAGCGCCCACCACAAAATTGCATTCTATTTTTGCTCCCATTTTTACCAGGGCGGCAACTTCCGAGGCCACAATCTCTTTGGGGAGCCTGAATTCAGGGATCCCATAGACCAAAACCCCTCCGGCTTTATGAAAGGCTTCAAAAATGGTGACATCGTGGCCTTTGAGCAAGAGGTCTCCGGCAACGGTCAGGCCCGAAGGCCCGGAGCCGATGACGGCAACTTTCTTGCCGGTCTTTTTTGCTACTGCAGGAACTTCACCTGAACCTTTTTTACGTTCATAATCGGCTGCAAATCTTTCAAGATAACCAATGGCCACTGGTCTATCTTTTTTTCCGACAATGCATTTGCCTTCACATTGTTCTTCCTGTGGGCAGACCCGGCCGCAGACAGCGGGAAGGGCATTTCTTTCCCAGAGTTTGCTGATGGCCCCTGAAAAATCATTTGAAAATATTTTACTGATAAAGCCGGGAATGTCTACGGATACGGGGCATCCTTCCACACAGGCGGGCTTTTTGCACTGAAGGCACCGGGATGCTTCTCTCATCGCCATTTCGGGGGTCAGCCCCAGGGGGACCTCTTCAAAATTTCTTCTTCTGACATCCGGGTCCTGTTCCGGCATCTTTACACGCGGCACTTTTTCTTTATTCTCTGCCATTTATTCCTCCATATATAAAACCATGATGGTTTTTTTTATACGTTCGATTTTTTATAGTCCTCAAGGCTTTTCTTCTCATCTTCAAGATAAGAGGCAAGGCGTTTGGCCAATTCATCAAAGTCTACCTTGTGACCGTCAAATTCCGGGCCGTCCACACAGGCAAATTTTGTCGTACCGCCGACAGTTACTCTGCAGCATCCGCACATGCCTGTTCCGTCCACCATGATGGGGTTCAGACTGACAAAGGTGGGGACATTTTTTTCCTTGGTGATGAGGCTGCAAAATTTCATCATGGGAATGGGACCGATGGCTACCACCAGGTCGATCTTTTCTTTTTCCAGAATATCTTTCAGGACATTGGTCACAAAACCATGATGTCCGTGGGAACCATCATCCGTGCAGATATGAAGGGTGCTGGAGGCGGCCCTCATTTTTTCTTCCATGATCAAAAGATCATAAGTTCTTGCCCCTAAAATGGTGGTGACCTCATTGCCAGCAGCTTTCAAGGCCCGGGTGATGGGATGAAGAACCGCTATGCCGGTTCCGCCGCCGACACAGACTACCTTGCCGACGTTCTCAATATGGGTGGGTTTGCCCAGGGGGCCGATCAGGGCAAAGTATTCGTCCCCGACGTTTAAATCCCTAAACCTGGCTGTTGATTTTCCCACCACCATATAAATGATGGTGATGGTGCCTTTGTCCGGGTTTGTGTCTGCCATGGTTAAGGGGATGCGCTCCCCTTTTTCATCGGCCTGAAGTATCACAAATTGCCCGGGCTTGGCTTTCCGTGATATACGGGGAGCTTCGATTTCGTTAAGAATAATGGTCCCTTGAGCCATTTCTTCACGAGCTGTAATTTTTGCCATTCCTTCCTCCTGTTCTGTTTTTCTGTATATTAATCAGCATCCGGCTGAAAAAATCAATTCAGTTTCGCGGTTGAATTAAAAAGGTATAATAATAGTCAGAAAAATACAATTAAATCAAGCAGAAAACCCAGGATTTTTTTTGCCCTGACAGGGAGTGGCATTTGGCTTGAAAACAATCCTTGATTACATCTTTTGAAAAGGCTTTTAACAAATTTAACCTGCTGAATTAATATCTGCTTTCATCTTGCCGAAGGACATGAAATTTTTAGTTGACTTAATCATATAGAAATAGTAGGAAATAAGCCCATTATTGGGTTGAGTGTATTGGAATTGAGGTTTTTAAATCAATCAGGGGATTGAACCATGTCAAAAGTTAAATCATTTCAGTTGATCCTATTTGCGATGATTGTCCTGTCCGTTTTGTTTCCCTTATTAGGGCAAAGCAGCACGAAGAACAGTGAGGAGAAAAGACCGGATCGGGTTATCATTCAGCTTGGGGCCGAATTGAGCAAAAATGAAATGCCTGCCGTCGGCTTTCTACATGATCTTCACACTAAGGCAGTGGATGGGAAATGCGTCTCCTGCCATGTGGAAAAGGATAATGCCTTTGTCTTTAAATTCAAAAGAACCGGCGAAACACCTTCCATGGAATTTTACCACGACAATTGCCTTGCCTGTCATGCAGAGAAACGGGCGGCCGGCAATGCCACAGGACCCGATGCTGCGGATTGCCGGAGTTGCCATTCAGGGGAAAAGCCTGAAACTTCTTCCTGGAATAAAATCGATTTTAACAGATCTTTGCATTATATTCATGAAAGCTCGGAACAGATAAAAGGTTCAGCCCCTGCTGAAAAAGATAATTGCAGCCGCTGTCATCATCAATACAATGAAAAAACTAAAGAAATCTTTTATACAAAGGGCGAAGAAGATTCTTGTGTCTACTGTCATAAAGAGACCCGGCAGAATGATATCCGGTCCATCCGGGAAGCCTCCCATGATGCCTGTGTAAAATGTCACCAGACCATGAAGGACAAAAATATAGCGGCAGGGCCGGTGACCTGTGAAGGCTGTCATGATATTGAAAAACAGCAGAAGATTAAAAAGATTGCCGAAGTCCCCCGGCTCAAAAGAAATCAACCGGATGAAACAGTCATTACCGGATGGAAAACCGACAGCCCGAATACAAAGAATTTTATGAAGGCGGTTCCCTTTAATCATAAATCCCATGAAAAGACCTCTGAAACCTGTAAGTCATGCCATCATGAGACACTGAAAAAATGCAGGGACTGCCATAGCATCGAAGGCGGAGAAGCAAAAGGGGGATTTGTCAATCTGGAGCAGGCCATGCATCAGAAGGACAGCGATAGAAGCTGCATCGGATGCCACAGCAAGGCAGCGGAGAACATGGATTGTGCCGGTTGCCATTTCCATCAGAGCAAGACAGGAAAACAAAATCAGGAATCCTGCAAAATCTGCCATAGCCTTTCTCCGGAACAGCTTCAGGCATCTGATCCGGTTCAGCTCGCCAAAACAGCTTTGTCCGACCTTACATCAAATTATGCCAAGGTCCAGACAGAGAAGATCCCTGAAATCGTTACCATAGACGTCTTGGCCAATGAATATAAACCCAGCGCCTTTCCCCACCGGAAGGTCGTTCAGGCCATTTTTGAGAGAGTTGAAAAGAGCGGGATGGCCAAGGTATTTCATCAGGATCAGGCAGGATTGTGCATGGGATGTCATCACAACAGCCCGAAATCCCTTGAGCCTCCCAAATGTGCCTCCTGCCACGGCAAAACCGGTTTGTCCCAGGACGGCCGACCCGCATTGAAGGGCGCATACCACGGTCAGTGCATTACCTGCCACCAGAAGATGAAGGTTGAGGCGGTGGCAGCAACGGACTGTTTGAAATGTCATGAAAAAAAGAAATAGAATATCAAAGGATATAAATAAAAGGGTATAATTATGGCTATTTCTCGTAGAAAGTTTTTGACCTCCATGGGAGCGGTTATCGGCGCCGGGACCACCGGTGCTCTAACAAAAGCGTATGGCGCCGCAAAAACGGATTTTAAGGGATACCCGGAAAGCTTCGGCGTTCTGCACGACATCACCCGGTGTATCGGCTGCAGAAAATGTGAGCAGGCCTGCAATGAAGTCAACACGCTTGATAAACCGGAAAGACCCTTTGACGATCTCAAGGTCCTGGATCAGAAAAGAAGAACGGATGAAGCTGTTTATACCGTGGTGAATAAATTCAGCGGTACCCCTGATGTGTTTGCCAAAAAACAGTGCAACCACTGCCAGGAACCGGCCTGTGCCTCAGCCTGTTTTGTCAAGGCATTGAAAAAAGACAAAACCGGGGCCGTGGTGTATGATGAATCCCTTTGCGTCGGCTGCCGGTACTGCATGGTGGCCTGTCCCTTCAATATCCCGGCCTATACTTACAATGATCCCTTGACTCCCAAGGTGACAAAATGCACCCTTTGTCTTCCCAGAATCAATGAAGGTAAGCTCCCGGGCTGTGTGGAAATCTGTCCGACAGAGGCCCTGGTTTTCGGGAAACGAAAAGATCTGATCAAAATTGCCTGGAAAAGGATTACCCAGAGCCCCGGCCATTATATCGAGCATGTTTACGGTGAGCATGAAATGGGGGGCACAAGCTGGCTCTATCTTTCAGGAATCCCCTTTGAGAAGGTCGGCATGCGGGAAGACCTGGGGAACACGTCGGCCCCGGAACTTACCTCGGGTGCCCTCGGGACGGTTCCCATCGTGGTGGGCCTCTGGCCGGTTCTTCTGACAGGGGTCTATGCCATTTCAAAAAGAAAAGAAAAAATAGCCGATGAGGAAAGAAAAGAGGCGGTTCAAAAGGCAACGGATTTTGCGACCGCGGAAATGAACAAGCAGCTTTCCCAGCTCAAAGATAAACTGACCAGAGAAAAGGATACTGCAATCAAAACCGAGGTGAAAAAAGCCTTGGACGCATCCGCCAAAAAGGCTGCCGAAGCAGCCAAGGCGGCAGAGAAACCCTTGGCGGCAGAAGATGCTGCCGATGATGATACGGGAAATGAGGAGGAATAAATGGCCAAGGAAAACATTACTGCTGAAAAGCAATTCTTAACTCCCTTTAATGTGGTTGCCGGTATCATCCTCCTGGTCGGGGCGGTCATTACCATCCTGAGGTTTACCAAGGGAATCGGTGCCGTCACCAACCTGGACAACAACAATCCCTGGGGGCTGTGGATCGGCTTTGACCTTATGTGCGGGGTTGCCCTGGCAGCCGGTGGCTACGTGACCTCATCGGCCTGTTATGTATTCGGGTTGAAAAAATATCATTCCGCTGTCCGGCCTGCGATATTAACGGCCTTTCTCGGTTATGCGTTGGTGGTCTTTGCCCTTCATTATGATGTGGGCCGGCCCTGGCGGCTACCCTATCCTATTTTCTATTCCCAGGGGACCTCTTCCCTGCTGTTTGAAGTAGGCCTCTGCGTTTTTCTCTATCTCACGGTTCTGTTCGTCGAGTCGACCCCGGCCGCTTTTGAATGGCTCGGTTTCAAGAAAATCCGGGCCTGGGTGGTCCGCCTGACCCTGGTCTTGACCATTTTCGGGGTTGTTCTGTCAACTCTCCACCAATCCTCTTTGGGCGCCTTATTCCAGATCGCCCCTTCAAAGCTGCACCCGCTCTGGTATTCAGGATATCTTCATGTGTATTTCTTTATCTCCAGCATGTTTGCCGGGATGTCCATGGTGATTTTTGAAGGAACACTGGCCCACAAATGGCTCCACCACAAGATGGACGAGACCCATCTGGCGGAAGCCGAAGGCGTGGTCCTGGGTTTCGGCAAGGCTGCATCTTTTGTCATGATGGGGTATATCGGTATCAAACTCATCGGCCTTGCCGTGGATAACAACTGGCATTATCTCGCCACGGGGTGGGGTCTCTGGTTCCTGGTGGAAGTTGTCGGGTTTGTCCTTTTTCCCGCCATTCTTTTCGGGATGGGCGCCAGGGAAAAGAACACCCTGTTTATAAAGATCGCAGCCTTCTGGACCATTCTCGGTATCATCCTGAACCGGTTGAACATTTCCGTGATTGCCTTCAATTACCATCTGCCGTCGGCAGACCGATATGTTCCCAGTTTTATGGAGGTGGGAACCACCATCTTCATCGTTACCTTGGGCGTGGTGGTCTATAAATTCATAACAACCCGGATGCCCATCTTATATGAACATCCTGACTATAAAGAACATCATTAAAAGGAGAACTCCATGGAATTCTTTACACTCCACGATTTCATGACCTATTCCAAGGGTATCACTTACCTTATTATGGGAGCGATTCTGGTTTTTATGCCGCTTTATTGGCTGTACCTGACGGACCGGGATGACTAATTGAAAATTAAAATATTTAATATACAGGGAAGATGGAGGCAGTAATGTATACCTTATTGACAGGGCCCTTATTTTATCTCGCACTGGGGGTCTGTATCATTGGAATGATCGTGAGATTCTACCGGTATTTTACCGGCCTTTCATGGCAACTGGACAGGGTGGCCTATAAGGCCTGGCCGGCCATGGGATTTAAGGGAGCCGTCCGCTCCATTTACAAATGGTTGATTCCCTACGGTACCTATAGCTGGCGGTCCCAGCCCGTCATGACGGCGGCTTTTTTCGGGTTTCATATCGGCGCGGTGTGCCTGCCGCTTTTTCTGACGGCTCACAATATATTTTTAAAGGAAAAACTCGGGATTTCCTGGTTCACCTTGAGCGCGCCGGTGGCGGATATTCTCACCTGGACAGCAGTAGTCAGCCTTTTTTTTCTCATCCTGAGACGGCTGGTGCTTCCGGAAGTCAGGATTCTGACGGATAAAAAAGACTGGGGTATTTTACTGATTACCCTGGCGCCCTTCATTACCGGGCTCCTGGCCCGGTACCAGGTGGGGGATTATTCATTCTGGCTCACGGCTCATATCCTGACCGGGGAGATCGTCCTGTTTGCCATCCCCTTTACCAAGCTTTCCCATGTATTTTTGTTTTTTGCCTCAAGGGCCCAGCTTGGAATGGATTTCGGGATCAAGCGGGGCGGCATCCGGGGAACCAAAATGGCCTGGTAGCCGGATGAGGATACAAATCAGTTTTTAAGGAGAAATTTCCATGCCTGAAGGAACATTGTGCAATAAAAAACCCGTTGAAACGGCCGAGGGAATTACCACACTTCTATCGGATCAGAGCGGTAAAAAATATTATGAAGAAATGAAAAAACTGGAAGTGGATTCCGATCTATTATGGAAAACCATCCAGAATACCTGTAAATCAAGGATCCGCACCTGGCTTGAAATCTGCGCCCATTGCGGCATGTGTGCAGATTCCTGCTTTCTCTACCTGGTGAACGGCAAGGACCCGAAACAGGTGCCGGCCTATAAGATTCAATCCACCCTGGGTGAGATCATCAAGAGAAAAGGGAAGGTGGACAACGCCTTCATGCTCCATACCATGGAAGTGGCCTGGGCTCAGTGCACCTGCTGCAACCGGTGCGGGACCTATTGCCCCCACGGCATTGACACCGGGGTCATGATGGGCTATCTGAGGGGCCTTTGCTATCAGCAGGGCTTTGTTCCCTGGGAAATGAAAATCGGCGCCGGCATGCACCGGGTGTACAATGCCCAGATGGATATCACCAGCGAAGACTATATCGATACCTTTCAATGGATGGTGGAAGAAAGCGAAGAGGAATATCCCGGCCTGGAAGTTCCCGTGGATGTGGAAGGGGCCGATATCATGTATACGGTCAATGCCAGGGAAGCCAAGCATTATCCGGAGGATCTGGCCGAGGCCGCTATCCTTTTCCATATTGCCGGGGAAAACTGGACCATCCCGTCCAAGGGGTGGGAACTGACTAGTCTGGCTATGTTTGCCGGGGACTGGGCCGCCTGCAAGATGCAGGTGCAAAGCGTGTACGACGCCATGGAACGGCTGAAACCCAAACGGATGGTGGGAACCGAATGCGGTCATGCCCACCGGGCCACTGTTGTGGAAGGCCCCTATTGGGCAGGCAGACCGGACGGCCGCCCGCCCGTCGAATCCATTCATTATATTGAATGGCTGGCCGAGGCCCTGAGGACCGGTAAGCTGAAAATCGACCCGGCCAAGCGGATCAAAGAGCCGGTTACACTCCAGGATTCCTGTAATTATGTCCGAAACCACGGTTTACGTGAGGTGGCAAGGGAAATCATCTCCTATATTGTCGAACCCGGCTATTTTATCGAAATGGCGCCTAACAAGGAACACAATTTCTGCTGTGGCGGCGGCGGCGGGTTTAACGGCATCGGACTGTTCCGAAAACAGAGGAATGTGGGCCTGAAATGCAAAAGAGATCAGATCCTGGCTACGGGAGCCAAGCTGGTCATTGCCCCCTGCCATAACTGCTGGGACGCCATCCGGGATCTGGAAGAAGAATTTGAGATCGGCATCCGCTGGTCGTTTTTAAAGCCCCTGATCATCAAAATGCTGATTGTCCCGGAACATCTGCTCCCTGTTGACGAGGATATTGAAGAGGACGTGGACGAGGATGAGGAAGAATAGTATCGAAAGCCTCAAGGAAGCCTTCTGATCGATTGCATGCCTTAAAGAATGACATGGACAAAGAGATCTTTTTGAAAAAGAAAATTCTCGTCATAGAAGATGACTCACACATTCAGCAATATCTTGTTTCCCTGCTCAAGGATCATGGTTATGATGTCTATGAAGCCGGGGATGTACAGGAAGGTCTCGTCCAGACGGAAAAACACAGGCCTGATCTGATCACGCTTGACATTGAAATGCCGGGAGAATGGGGCCCCAGATTTTATCATCACCTGGCAAAAATCCCCGGGTTAAAAAAAACACCCGTTATCGTTATCAGCGGACTTCCCGGTCATCAGTGCGCCGTCATGAATGCTGCGGCATCACTGTCAAAACCCTTTGACCGGGACGAGCTCTTGGACATCATCCAACATACCATCGGTTGAATCAGAAAGGCCATGAGACTTACAACCAAAAGCAGATATGGGACCCGACTGATTCTTGACATAGCCGTTTACGGCAAGGACAAGCCTGTTCCCTTAAGCGATGTGTCAAACCGGCAGAATATTTCCGTTAAATATCTGGAGCAGATTACCAGAAAATTAAAGAAAGCCGGTATCGTTGACAGTTGTAGGGGGCCTTCCGGCGGTCATATGCTTGCAAAATCACCGGACGAGATATCCATCGGGCAGATTGTCAGAATTCTGGAAGAATCAACCGTGATTGCCGATTGCGCAGATCAGAAAAAGAAAATCTGCGGTGTCTGCAACCGGGCCGGGGAATGTTTGTCCCGATGGGTCTGGGTCGAAGCCGGGCGCGCCATGTTCGATTGTCTGGATAAGATTACCATCTCAAGCCTTTTATCCATTGAAGGCAGAAAACTCAAAAAGAAATAACCCCCCCCCCTGTTTTTTGGATTGCCAATCCGTCTTGATTTTATACGCTGATTACAAAACACTGTTTGCAGAGACGACCTGAAATTATTTTTCTTCTTGACAGGCGGAATAGGGATAAGTAAAGATTACTTACCCTAACCCCTAATCTTTTTTACGAGGTGATACATGGCTCCCAGGTTAACGGATCAAAGAGATATTGAGTTTGTTTTGTACGAACAATTCAAGGTGGATGCTTTTTTACAGTCCGACAAATACAAGGCATTTAACAAAAAAATGTTTGATATGGTTGTAAAAGAGGCAAAAAATCTGGCAATAAAAGAAATTTTCCCCACCTATGCCGAATGTGACAGAGAGGGCGTAAAATTTGAAAACGGTTCGGTCAAGGTGCCGGAATGTCTCAGAAAGCCTCACCAGCTTCTTGTGGAAGGGGAATGGGGCGCCCTGACGGAAAGCCAGGACTATGGCGGGCAGGGCCTGCCCTTCACCATTGCCCAGGCTGCCCTGGAATATCTCATCGGCGCCAATTATATCATGATGACCTATCCCATCCTGGGCCACGGCGCCGGGAAAATGATTGATCTTTTCGGCACGGAAAAGCAGAAGGAACTTTTTCTGAAGAAACTATATACCGGCATCTGGGGCGGCACCATGCTCCTGACCGAGCCGGGAGCCGGGTCCGATGTGGGCGCCCTGACCACCTCGGCCAAAAAGCGGGATGACGGCCTGTATGATATCACGGGCAGCAAGATTTTTATCACCAACGGGGAGCAGAACCTAACGGAAAACATCATCCATCCCGTGCTGGCCCGGATTGAAGGGGCACCAGCCGGGACCAAGGGGATTTCCCTGTTCATTGTCCCCAAGATCTGGGTCAATGAAGACGGTTCCCTGGGCGAGGCCAATGACGTGGTCTGCACCGGCGTGGAAGAAAAAATGGGGCTCCACGGCAGTCCGACCTGTTCTCTCGCTCTTGGCGGGAAAGGCAAATGCAGGGGCTTCCTCCTGGGCGCGCCCAACAAGGGCATGGAGGTCATGTTCTATATGATGAATGAGGTCCGCCTTGAGGTGGGAACCCAGGCCTTTACCAGCGCAAACCTGGCCTACCAGCATGCCCTGGATTATGCAAAACAGAGACTCCAGGGTAGAAGCGTCGAGCATCTTGCCGACCACGGCGCAGCCCAGGTGCCCATTATTCAGCACCCGGATGTGAAACGGATGCTCCTGAAAATGAAAGCCTATGTGGAGGGTCTGCGGAGCCTGATTTATTATGTGGCCTATTGCTTTGACAAGGAAGCCACCTCCACGGACGAGGCAGAGGTTCAGAAATACAAAAATCTCACCGGCATCCTGACCCCCATTGTCAAGGCCTATACCAGTGAAAAAGGCTTTGATGTCTGTGTGGAGGCCATGCAGGTCTTCGGCGGATACGGATATACCCGGGAATACCCTGTGGAGCAGATGGTGAGGGACTGCAAGATCGCCTCCATTTATGAAGGGGCCAACGGGATCCAGGCCATGGATTTTCTGGGCCGCAAGGTAGGGGGAAGCAAGGGCCGGATGCTCAAAACCCTGGTCCAGGAAATGACCTTTACCATAGCAGCGGCAAAGCAGCAGGACCGCTTGAAGGGGTTGGCAGAAAAACTGGAAGCCGCCGCCGGGTTGCTGGAAACCACCTGCACCCGGGCCATTCAGGCCCTGTTTTCAGTACAATCCCCATCGGCTTTTGCCTGCGCCCATCCCCTGATGGAGGCCACCGGGGATGTGGTCATGGCATGGATGCTCCTGTGGCGGGCCTCCATTGCGGTGGAAAAGATTGACGGCAAAGAAGCTGATTTTTATACGGGCAAGATTAAGGCAGCCGAATTTTTTATCACCACCATCCTCCCGGCCACCCTGGGAAAATTGAATGCCGTTACCTGTGAAAACAATCCGGCTGCGGATATGGATGAGAATTTATTCTGATCATGCGTTTGAATTTTAAAAAAGACAGGAGAATATAAAAATGGAAGATGTAGTCATTGTATCGGGTTGCCGGACAGCCATCGGCACCTTTGGCGGAACCCTTTTACCCATGAACGGGGCAAGCCTTGCCGCCGTCACCATGACGGAAGCCATCAAAAGGGCCGGGATCGAGCCCGGGATGATTGATGATATTCGTTACGGCTGCTGCATGGAATCCTGCGACACCCTGAATGTGGCCCGGGTCGGGGCCTTGCTGGCCAAAATCCCGGATGCGGTTCCCGCCGTCACCATCAACCGGGTCTGCATTTCCGGCATGGAATCCATGATATCCGGTATGGCCATGATCCAGGCTGGCATGGCTGATATTATCCTGGCCGGCGGCACCGAGCATATGTCGTCCGCGCCCTACAGCGTTCCCAATGCCCGCTGGGGGTGCAGGCTCCAGGACCAGGTCTTTGTGGATGAAATGATCCATGCCCTTCACTGCGGTTCCCATATCATCCCCCATCCGGAAGACGGCCCCGTGGACGCCACCAAGCCGCCCCTGAGCCTCTTTGTGGGCAAACCCTATATCATGGGCCATACCACGGAATTCATTGCCCAGCACCTGAACATCTCCAGGGAAGAAATGGATGAAGTGGCCCTGCGAAGCCATAACGAGGCGGAACGGGCCACCAGGGACGGATCCTTTAAAGATGAAATCGTTCCCGTGTCCATTCCCCAAAAGAGGAAGGACCCCTTGATTTTTGACAAGGACGAGCATTTCCGGCCCGGCATCACCATGGACCAACTGGCGGCCCTGCCGCCGGCCTTTGTTCCGAAAATCGGCAAGGTCACGGCCGGTAATTCATCGGGCATTAACGACGGTTCCACCGGCATGGTCATCATGTCGGCCTCCAAGGCCAAAGAATTGGGCCTGACCCCCATGGCCCGGATCAAGGCCACTTCAAGGGGCGCCTGCCATCCCTCGGTCATGGGCCTGTCCCCGGTGCCTGCCGTGAAAAACCTATTAAAATCATCCGGTATTGCACTGTCGGATTTTGAACTCATCGAAGTTAATGAGGCCTTTGCCGGCCAGTACCTGGGCTGTGAAAAAGAATTGGGTCTGAACCGGGAAATCACCAATGTTAACGGTTCCGGCATCGGCCTCGGCCATCCCGTGGGCTCCACCGGCGCCAGAATCGTGGTCACCCTCATGTATGCCATGAAAAAACGAAAAAAGACCCTGGGCCTTGCCACCCTCTGCGGCGGCGGCGGCGTATCCATGGCCTGCGCCATAGAAATGATGTAACCTTGTCATGGGAAGGCCGGAAACCAAACCCGGCCTTCCCATGACTCTCCCGAGCCTGCCGCCTTTCTCCAGGCCGGGCCTTATATTGCAGATCCCATTGACAATGGGGTGATTCTGTGTAAAACCTCATACTGACGATACCTTAAGTGTGCGTTGATTATATTATTTTACGGCTAATAATAGGCGGGAAAAAAGAGCGCCCCTATGGAAAAATATGATGGAGTTTTTAGACTTATTACTCTGTTCGCAGTAGAAAAGGATGATGGGAAATGAGCACATTGGCACTCAACGCCGATTTAAAATACATCGAGTTTATATTACACATCATTGATAAAGCCGATGATGATCCCACCATTTCTGAAATTAAACGCGTATTCAAAGAGAAATTTAAAACTGAAATGCCAGTGCTTTTAAATCAAAATTTTGGCATTCTGCGGCTTGTGCCATTGCTTTTAATGAGGGAATCGTTGAAAAATGAAAGACTGAAAGTCAACACTCCATATGACAAAAGAATTGACATGATCAGACATGCTCTTGCACATAACAACTTCTCATCAAACGAGACAGGTTACAAATTCGATAGTGATAAAGGCAGTTGCGAAATGAAGTATGCAGAGTTTGTGCAGTTTGTTTCAAAGGTCGAAAATGATTTCTATGAAAAGAGAAGCGAACAAATAAAGAATTAGTAACCGTGCTTAGGCACGAGGCTCGGTACTAATCCTATGGTTCAATAAATCGCTTGAAAGGGACGCGGGAAAGACGCCGCGCCCCTCAGCTTATAGTTCTGCTTGTAAGAGATGAACTATGAAAAGACGAAAAATGCATCAAATTCTGAAACAGGTTGAAAAACACAATCTTAAACTGGAGGATGAATAATGCGCGACTATCATATCAATATTTTCTATTCAGAGGATGACGAAGGGTATATCGCTGATATACCTGATCTTGAGGCGTGCTCCTGACGAGGCATTGCATGAGGTCCAAAAGGCTAAGGAGTTGTGGATAAAGGCAGCACGAGCTGAAGGCGAGCCTATTCCGCCCCCCAAATATCGACCGGTTATATATCAGGCAGCTTCAGCTTGACAATAACTCATTACGCCATGCGGAACATCATAAACCGAGCCGCTGATAAAGCCATATAATTATATTGACAATCCGCCATTGAAATCCTAAGTTAAAAGTATGGCGAAGAAAAAAGATTTACCTATGGGGAAGGTTAAAATTATTCCCGATTTTTTGCCTTCTTCGGAAGAATTGGCGCTTAAAGATGAAACCGTTAAGGTGACTATTGCTTTAAGCAAGGTCAGCGTCGATTTTTTTAAAAAGGAAGCAAAAAAATACAACACGCAGTACCAGAAGATGATACGCCGTCTTTTGGACGAATATGCCACTCATCAGGCTTAATGGAAAACGATTGAAACCCCGCCGGCCTGGGCCTCAGGCCCGGCTTTGTCCGATTTCCCTTTCGCTGATGCCCATCAGATACAGGAGCCCGTCCAGTCCCACGATGGAGATGGACTGTTTTGCTTTTTGCCGGACCAGGGGTTTGGCATGAAAGGCGATGCCGAGCCCGGCAATCCCGAGCATGGGAAGGTCGTTGCTGCCGTCACCCACGGCAATGGTTTGCTCCAGGCTGATATTTTCCACCACGGCAATGGTTTTGAGGATTTCAGCCTTTCTGGGGCCGTCAATGATCTCGCCGGAGACCTGGCCGGTGATTTTTCCGTCTTTGATCTCAAGGGTGTTGGTGAACACATAGTCCAGCCCCAGTCTGGCTTGCAGGATTTTTCCGAAATAATCGAAACCTCCGGAGATGATGCCGATCTTGAATCCCAGTTGCTTCAGGATGCCGATGACCCGCCCGGCCCCTTCGGTCAGTTCAAGGGCTTGTGCAACCTCTTCCAGGACGCTTTGGTCCAGGCCTTTGAGCAGGGCCAGCCGCCGGGTGAAACTTTTCTTGAAGTCCATGTCCCCCCTCATGGCGGACTCGGTGATCCGGGCCACTTCTTCTCCCACACCCGCATGTTTGGCTATCTCGTCAATGACCTCGCATTGGATGAGGGTGGAATCCATATCAAAAACGATGAGTTTTCGGGCATGGCGATAAATATTGTCCACACTGAAAGAGATGTCTATACCGGTTTTTTCCGATATTTCAAATAATTGCCGCCGCAACTGCTCCGGGTCCCGGGGACTGCCGGAAATGGTCAGTTTGATGCAGGCCCTGGGCTGCAATTCGGGTTGATCCAGGGGAATGGACCCTGAAAGATTGGTGATGATGTCTATATTCAGGCCTGCCTCGGCAATGACGGCCGTGACCCCGGTCAACTGTTCGGCTGTCAGGGTGCGGCCCAGGAGGGTGATCATCAGGCGCTCGTGTCCGTTCTGGGTCATCCAGCCGGCATAGTTTTCCATGTCAATGGGTGAAAACTGGATCTGAATACCGAGCTTATGGGCCTGGAACACCAGATCCTTAAGGATGGAGGAGGAGGAATGCCGGGAGGGGATTTCAATGAGCATGCCCAGAGAAAGATAGTCATGGATCACGGCCTGGCCGATATCCAGGATGGTGATCTCATACTGGGCCAGGGTTCGGGTCAGGCTGGAGGTCAAGCCCGGCCTGTCCTTGCCTGTAATATTAATTAAAATGAGTTCTCTCATTGCCGCCCTCCTTAAAAAGCTGAACCAAAACAAGCTTGGAAGGCTATCAGGAAAATCGCGGAATGGCAATATTTGCTTTCAGTTTTTTAAGAATTGTCCCGTCAGGTTGGGATTGAAAACATCCGGTCTTTCTGTTACGGTAAAACTGCCGGGGGGCAATGATAAGGCAATCATAAAAAGATGCGGGAGGTCTGATGTGGGTGAAAAAAACAGGTGTTTTTATTCTGGTTCTTGTCTTTTGTCTCTGTTTTAACGGTTTTGCCGAGGAGAAAAAAGAGGGTCCCCTTGACAAAGAAGCGCTTGAAAAACAGATCAGCTATGCCCTGGGCTATGATATTTTCGAAAAGCTGAAAGAGAATTTTCTTCTTGACCCGGAGTTTTTCACTCTGGGGGCAATGGATGCAAATCAAAATCAGGCAAGGCTTTCCGAGGAAAAATTAAAAGAACTCCTCATGTCCTATCAGAGAATCATCCGTCACCGCCAGATCGAGAAAATGAAACTGGAATCTGAAGAAAACCGGAAAAAGGGAGCTGATTTTCTGGAGGCCAACAAGAAAAAAGAAGGAGTCATCACTCTGGCCAGCGGGCTTCAATATAAGATTTTGAAGGATGGAAAAGGACCGGTCCCAAAGGCTACGGACACGGTGGAATGCCACTACGTCGGCACCTTGATCGACGATACGGTTTTCGATTCCTCCTATGACAGGGGAAAGCCCGCCGTATTCCAGGTGGGCCAGGTCATCCAGGGCTGGATAGAGGCCCTTCAGATCATGAAGACCGGGTCCGTCTGGATGCTCTATGTGCCCACGGACCTGGCCTATGGGGACAGGGGGGCCGGGGATATGATCAAACCCGGAGTCGCCCTGGTATTTAAAATCGAATTGCTGGGTATTGTGGAGTAAGCGTATCATGTTTGTGCTTGGAATAAACGGCAGCCCCCGTCATCAGGGCAATTCCAGTTTTCTCACCTCCCTTTTCATGGCGGAAATGCAAAAAAAAGGCCATGAGACCGAGGTCCTGAGCGCCGTCCGGCTCAAGATCAATCCCTGCATCGGTTGCGGCCACTGCGAAACAGAAGGAGTCTGCGTTTTTGATGATGATTTTACCCGGATTTTTCTCCCGGCCGTCATCCGGGCCGATATGGTGGTGCTTTCTTCCCCGGTGTATTTTTATGCCTTTCCCGCGGCCGTGAAGGCCCTCATCGACCGCATCCAGGTCTTATGGTCCAGGAAATACCGGCTGAAAACCGGGGAATTCAACGGCCGGGACCGCAAGGGCGTGCTTCTTGCCGTGGGTGCAACCCAGGGAAAGGATCTCTTTGACGGGATGAAACTGACGGCTCGGTATTTTTTCGATGCCGCGGCCATCCGCTATGCCGCGGATCTCTGCTACCGGGGCATGGATGAAAAAGGGGCCATGGAAAAGCACCCCACGGTCCGTGAGGATATCAAAGGACTCATTGCAACGCTTTAGGCTTTTTTAACGGCGTCCACCCCGTATTTTTTCTTGTTGGCGTTGAGCTTTAGAGCCGTCATCAATCCCTTGTCTTTGATGGTGTAAAAGATCAGCTTGCGTTTGTTCATGCTGAAAAATTTTTCGCCGTATTTTGAAAGCTTTTTCGGGTCAATTTCAAATCCCAGGCCGGGCAGCTCAATGGGCGGAATAACGCCTTTATCGTGCACGAAGGGTATTTTCAGGATACCGTCCCGTTTTTCAACGGTCCATGACGGCGGGTTAATGGGGTATTCAAGGGGTTTCACGCCGTTAAAACCGCTGGCCAGAAGCACCTGGAGGTTGACGGCGAAACCGATGCCGTTGGTCCAGGTGTGGGGAGCGAATTTCAATCCTTGTTTTTTGCAGTGCTCCGCCACGTCCAGGGCGTGTTGGATGCCGCCGGTCATGATGGCGTCGGGCTGGAAAATATGATAGCATTTTTTTTCGATCATATATTTGAGTTCGCTTTTGCCGTTGGTATGGATTTCACCGCCGCTAATGGGGATCCGGCTGCACGCCGTCAGCTCGGCCAGGCTTTCATAATCATCCATGGGAAGGGGCTCTTCCAGCCAGGAAATGTTCATATCGGCGCAGGCATCGGCAAAATACCGGGCCCGGGCCAGGTCCCAGAGCGGGGCATCATTGATGATGGTGACACGCCATCCCTGGTTGGCATCCACGCCAATGGCCATCTTGTCTCCCACGGCATCCACAACGGCCCTGACATGGCGGATATCCGTATTGACATCAAAGTCGTGGACCCGGATCTTGATGGTCCTGAACCCTTCCTCATACCGTTTCAACGCCTCATCCACGCGGGCCGCCTCATCCTTGATTTCCCCGGTGGAGGCATAGACTTCCACCGGTTCCGGTGTTGCCCCGAAAAGTGCACAAACCGGCTTGTTCTCAAGCTTTCCCTTGATGTCCCAGAAGGCCGGTTCCATCCAGTTGGCCCGGACCCCGAGGTAGCCGACCTCCCGGAGCCGCTGGAGCATCAGGGGAATGTCGGTGGCGTCGTGGCCTAAAAGATAGGGGGCGATCAGATTGCCCAGCCCCAGGCGTTCCGTTGAAATGGCCGGGCCTGCGGAATAGCCTTCAATCCCGTCTTCGGTGGTGATCCGGACCAGGTCAAACCGGTTGTCCGTGGCCGGATACCCCGGAATCCAACTGGGGTAAAAGGGTTTATCCAGGGGTATCCGGACATGGTAGAGTTCAATACGGGCTATTTTGTTCATGGGGCCTCCGGCCTTAATCAGGTTTAAATGTAAGGGCTATCCTGTAAACACATCGGGATGGACAATGCTGCCGTGGGCTTTCTTGAGTGCCAGAAGGCCTTTTTTCTGCTCGGCAAGAATTTCCGGCAACTGTGGCGGAAGCCCTTTTTCCTTGGCATAGGCCGCTTCCTGAAGTTCAATCCGTTTGATGATATTGTCCAGATAAAGGGAAAACTGTTTGACATACAGGTCATTGGGATAGTCTTTGTTGATGATATCCTTAAACAAGGCTTTCAGGTCCTCATATGTCGGGAGATTGCCGATGGGGGTGGATATATACTTGATTTCAGCATAAGCATACCGTTCCAGCCAGGAAAGCCAGACCTTGACATCTCTTTTTTCGCCCAGAAGCCTGGGAGAACTGCCGCCCCGGGCCTGATCCGTCAGAAAATAATTGAGCCCGGCCATGACGGGCTTGTATTCGGGTTTGATCCGGCTGTTGCCAAAGAATTTGAACTGGACATCCATATAATCGGCCAGGGCGCCGGGAATGAAGGGGGCATTTGCCCATGGCGCTCTCTTGACGCCCGAGGCGCCGACTTCCGTGGCCGTGGCTGCGGAAACAATGCAGGCGCCGATGACCACCCCGGCGTCGGAAGTCTTGGCCACCCAGACCGGGGGCATGGTATCGGCATCCCTTCCACTGTAGGTGAAGACCCTTGTAATGGCCCCTTCCGGGTTCTCCGCTTCTTTGGAATAGTTTTCAAGGGAGGTTGAACTCAGGGTGCACCTGGAATTGGGATGGGACAGGGGGACGGGTTTGCCGTTTTCATCGGTTTTGCCCTCAACCCATTCTCCCTGGAAATTGAATCCTTTTTTGGGATGGGTTTCGTTGTTCCCCACCCAGTGGGGCAACTTGTTTTCATCGATGAGAACATTGGACCAGATGACCTCATGGCCGGGCTGCCGCAGGACTTTCATAAGCAGGGGGTCTCCAATCTGGTTGACATCCTCCACAATGCCGAAGATCCCGCATTCCGGGTTGATGCTCCGGATGGACCCGTCCTTGGCGATCCACATCTGGGCGAGATCATCGCCGATAAACTCATTACCGGCCATGGCCGTGGTGGTCTTGCCGCATCCGCTGGGGGCGGCCCCGGCGAACCAGGTGATCCGGCCCCTGGGGCCGTGGATCCCGGTGATAAACATATGCTCTGACAATTCATTTCCCGGATTGTCATAGACGGCCTTGTCCACGGCAAACCGATGGTTTCCTTTTTTCAGCAGCAGGGTATTGCCGGCATAGGTGCATTTCCAGGCATAGGTGGTCCGGAATTTACGGTCCATGAACACCCTGGCATCGGGAAGGTCTTCGGTGCGGTTAAGGCCCTCGCTGTGAACATTGGTGAAAAAATGGCCCAGGCTGGTGACTTCTTTATCAAAGGCGTCGTAGGCATTCCTGTACAAAAGCTCGGCACTGTGGGCCACATAGGCGGAACTGGTGATCTCCAGAGCCGGGTTTGAAGCGGGCGCCCCCACCGGACCCCGCATATAAAAGCCGATGACCATGGTCATGTCTTTCATGATGTCCGTCATATTGGAGCGGACCTGTTCCAGGGCCGTGGGTCTGTCCATGCGGTTGGCCAGGGAGGAAACCTCGTCTTCCGGGTTGGCTATATAATAGGTCCGGTCAATGATCCGGCCCTGTTCCTTGGCAAGATCGAAATGGATGGTGTGGCCGTTCATGGCCAGGGGCTGCTCTTCTTTTTTTTCCAGGGCCAGGGTCCGGATGAACTGTTTGTCCGCCGGGGACCCGGTATTCACAAAAACCGCTTTCGGGTTACAAATCACAATGGCATTGGCGATCCGTTTCAAGACCTCGGGATGTTTGAACTTGAGCATCCGGCCCTGGTGTTCCTTGTCCATATATCTTTCGAATATGGCTTTGGCTTTTTCTTCGGAATCTATTTTTCCGAGTTCCGTGATGATGTCCATATCTTTTTCCGTTATCTGCATGTATTATTATCTCCAATATTAAAAGGTTAAGAAAATTTTCAAATTCCAATATTAACCTTATCTCATATAATCATTAGCTTCTTTTTTCAATAGAATAAAGTTGGGTTGTACTTTTGTGAAAACCGGTATAAAAACAGGCGGATGGAAAAAGAGGCAAAAGGATATTAAAAAAAAGAGAGATATGAATCGAAAAATAATTGCGGATTTACACAATCATACCACGGAATCCGATGGGGAATTTACCCCAAAGGCGCTGGTTGAAAAGGCCAGGTCTCTGGGATTAAAAGCCATCGCCGTCACAGACCATGATACACTCAAGGGCTTGAAAACCGCAGTTCAGGCCGGAGAAGAATTGGGGGTGGAAGTGATTCCCGGTGTGGAAATTTCCGTCTGCTTTAAAAAACCCTTTTTTACCGGAACCCTTCACCTTTTAGGGTATTTCCCTTCCGACAGACTTTATGACACAAACTGGATGACACGGATGGATCAGATTCTTGCAAGAGGAAGAGGGGAAGCTCTTGTCCGGGCAAGAATCAGAGAAATCAATCAATACTTCGGCCCCGGAGGCAAAACGCCTCTACTGTCGAGGCCCATGGAGTTTGACGATATTGAAAGATTAAGCCGGAACGCCACCCGGCGTCATTTTGCCCTGGCCCTGACGGAAAGCTTTGGCATCACGGACAGGGAGACGATAACCGGCATCCTTGGAAACGAGAGCCCGGCCTATCTGCCTTCGGGAACAAAGCTGGCGGATGTCCGGGGTATAGTCCGGGACAAGGGCATGTTTTGCGCCCTTGCCCATGCGGCGGCCGGGTCCTTTCCGGGACCGGGACATTATAAGGAGGTCCTTCCTCCCCTGGATATTGTGCTCCGGATCCTGCCTGAATTCATCGAGGCAGGGATTCGCGGTCTGGAGGTGTATTATCCCGGCCATACCAAAGCACAACAGGAAGATTTAAAATCCCTGGCGGAAAAACACAGCCTGATCATCACCGGGGGGTCCGACTGCCATGACGGCAAGGATCGACCCATGGGGGTAGAGGGGCTGACCGAATCGGAATACACAATATTTAAGGCAGCATTCCTATGAGACGAAAAGAAAGAGAAATCAAGGACCAAAAAGAGATTGAAGATATTTTAAAGGCTTGCAGCGTCTGCCGCCTTGCCATGGTGGACGGGGACAGGCCCTATCTGGTGCCCATGAATTTTGGATACCGGGAGGGGGCTCTTTATCTGCACTCTGCACGGGAAGGCAGAAAAATCGACCTGATCCGGAAAAACCCCCAGGTCTGTTTTGAGGTGGACGAGATCGTCCACTTCAGAAAGGCAGAGCGGGCCTGCGACTGGGGGGTGGAATACAAAAGCGTGATCGGGTCCGGCAAAGCCGTTTTTCTCACCGGCCCCGATGAAAAACGCCGGGCTCTGGATACGATCATGGCCCATTATTCCGATGGTGCCTATGATTATCCGGACTCGATGCTTGAACGAACCCGGGTCATTCAAATTGAGATTGAGAAGATGACGGGCAAGAAATCCTGAAACGAAACTACCCCAGGGACCCGCAGGAGCGCCTCAACACCCTGAACGGGAGGGATGTATGAAGATTCTGATTGCGGAAGATGATTATGTATCCAGCTTGTAAAAAAAGCCGTCGGGAAAAGCGGCCACGATGTCATTGAGGCGGAAAACGGCGGGCTTGCCTGGCGGCTTTTCCTGGAACAGGACCCGGATATGATCATCTCCGACTGGATGATGCCGGAAATGGACGGGATCACCCTTTGTCAAAAGATCCGGTCCTCCGGGAAAAAAGCCTATGCCTATATTGTCAAGCCTTTCAAACCCGATGAATTGCGCTCCCGGATCAAAACCGGAGAAAGGATCATCACCCTGGAGCGTAGTCTTCATCAATTGCAGGAGGACCTGGTCGTTCAAAACAGGAAACTGGATGAGACGCTCAGGGAATTGAAGATCACCCAGGGAAATATGCTCCAATCCGAGAAAATGGCCTCCATCGGCCAGCTTGCCGCCGGCGTGGCCCATGAGATCAATAACCCCATCGGGTTCATCGGCAGCAACCTGGACGCCTTGAAAGACTATATGGAGGATATGAATGAGATCCTGTCCCTCTATCAGAAGCTGTGTAACACATTGGCCGGACCGGCGGAGAAAGGTCTGAGCGCGGAAATAAAAGATGAACTCAGGGCCGTAAGGCAATTTGAAGCAGAGAAGGACCTGGACTATCTTAAGAAGGATATCCCTGAATTGCTCCATGACTGCAAGGAGGGGACTTTGAGGGTCGGAAAAATCGTTGCAGATCTCAAAAACTTCGCCCATCCGGGGAATGACAGGAAAATGCTGGTGGATATCAATAAAGGGCTTGAGTCCACCCTGAATGTTGTTTACAATGAATTGAAATATAAGGCCGAGGTGATCCGGGCGTTCGGGGATGTCCCCATGGTCGAGGGCTTCCCCCAGAAATTGAATCAGGTATTCATGAACATCCTGGTGAATGTAGCCCAGGCCATCGCGGAAAAAGGAAAAATCCGGGTCGAAACCAGGAAAGAAGGTGGAAATGTGCTGGTTTCATTTTCAGATACCGGGTGCGGAATCAAAGAAGAGCATTTTTCCAAAATATTTGATCCCTTTTTTACCACAAAAGAGATCGGCGCGGGAACCGGCCTGGGGATGAACA
The DNA here is from genome assembly GCA_964484555.1 of uncultured Desulfobacula sp. Lineage (GTDB taxonomy): Bacteria > Desulfobacterota > Desulfobacteria > Desulfobacterales > Desulfobacteraceae > Desulfobacula. The sequence continues at coordinate 8,116 of CAZAHK010000007.1, read as the reverse complement.
TGGCCTATCATATTGTTAAAGAGCACAGGGGTGAAATTTTTGTTAATAGTGTTGTGGGTAGGGGAACAACCTTTACCGTAAGCCTGCCGGGAAAATCATAACGAAAAGACTAAACCAGCGGAGGAGAAATTTGACAATGATTCAATGGGTTCAGAAAAGACTGGAGTTTAAACTGGCTGGGGCTTTATTTTTGGTCCTCTGTGCAGCGTTTTCTATTTTTTTGATGGCTTTGCCTGAAGTTTCCTTGGGGCGTTTGATGGGGGTCGGAGGGATATGTCTTGTGTTTATCATGGCGGCCATGGGCTTAATTTTTCATTTTGTTTTTTTTAAGCCCCTGAAAATGATCACAAGGGGCCTTGAAAAATCAATCCAGGGGAAGGACAGGGATCTCACCGTCCGGCTTTCCATGAACCGGCAGGATGAGATCGGGATTCTCGCCGGTTGTATTGATCATTTTGTTTCAAACCTGGACGACATCATTATGAATATCGGGAGGAAAACCGAAACCGTTGCCGCTTCCTCATCGGAAGTGTTTATGGCCTCCGAGCGCATGCACGAGGAATCTTCCGACCTGTCTTGCCGGTCCAATTCCGTGGCTGCGGCCGCCGAGGAGATGAATTCCAGCATGCATACGGTTGCCGCGGCCAGTGAGGAGGCTTCCACCAATATCTCCATGGTGGCCGAAGCAGCGGGTCTGATGCAGTCCAATATTACCGGAATTGCTGAAAATTGCGCTGAGGCCGGAAAAATTTCAAACAATGCGAAACAGAAAGTGGATACGGCCACGGAAAAAGTGGGCCGCCTGGGCGGGGCGGCAAAGGAAATTACCAAAATCAGCGAGGTCATTACCGATATTGCCGAACAGACCAATCTCCTGGCTTTGAATGCCACCATTGAAGCGGCAAGGGCCGGTGAAGCCGGAAAAGGCTTTGCCGTGGTGGCCGGAGAAATCAAGAATCTGGCGGCCCAGACGGCCCAGGCCACGGAAACCATCCGGGAAAAGATCGAGGGAATACAGAATTCAACCCGGGAAACCGTTCAGGAAGTTGGCGCCATAGCCGAGGTCATTGCCAGTGTGGATCATATTGTCAATGAGATTGCCAAGGCGGTTGAAGAACAATCCCGGACGGCCACGGAGGTTGCCGGCAATATAGAACAGGCCTCCATCGGCCTTGCCGAGGTCAACGAAAACGTGGCCCAGAGTTCCCAGGTGGCCTCGGAAATTGCAAGGGATATCGCCCAGGTGGATGGGATTGCAGCGGAAATGTCGGGCCGGGCCGCAGGGCTGACCAATGGTGCAAAGGATCTGGACCAGCTCTCCTTGAACCTGAGACAGATGATTTCCATTTTCCGGGTGTCCATGGACAGGTCAGCGCCGGTATCGGATTTTGGGTTGGCAAAAACACCGGTTCCGGACCTGATGCCCTGGCGGCCTGCCCTGGAGACCCGTATCACGGCAGTCGACACCCAGCACAAGGAACTTGTGCGCCTCATCAACCTGCTGCACAAGGCCATGAAACAGCAGAAGGGGGCAAGGGAAGCCGGCGGAATCCTAAATGATCTCGCAAAATACACGGTATTTCATTTCGGGTTTGAAGAAGAGCAGTTTAAAAAATACAGGTACCCGGAAACGGAAAATCATAAAAAGATCCACAGAGAATTGGTGGCAAAGGTCAAAGCCTTTCAGGCGGATTTTGAAAAGGGGAAGGCCACGGTCACCATGGAACTCATGGATTTCCTGGTGGACTGGCTGAAAACCCATATCATGAAGACCGATATGGCCTATGTTCCTTTTTTAAAGGATAAGATCAAGGTGTAATGAGGATCAGAAGATGAGCGAGAAGATGGACCCCACCCATTTTTCAGACCTTGAGTCCCTTGACCCGGCCGATGTGACGGCCCGGACAGGCTGTGAATTTGACCCAGCCGCCCGCCGGTACCGGATAAGGATCTGGAGCCGGTTTTATGGTGTGGATCTGAAAGCCCGTGAAGTGAGGCCGGAAGGCCCTGGCCTTAAAACTTTTCACGATTACCTGTATTTATTTATCCTGTATTTTCTGATGCGGTCAAAACCCCTTTCCCCTGAGGGAAAATGGGTGTCCGAAAAAGACCTCAAAGGAGGGGCCGCCTTTTTCAGGGGACCCCATACCCTGCCCACGGACTGGATCAGCAAGCGGTTTGAAAATGATATTGCAGCCTTTGGGCAGGCCTGCGAAAAACTGGGAGGGCAGCCCCTGGCCCTCGGGGATGCCGCCTTTTCATTCCAGATCACCCCTGCGGTGCCGGTGGCGGTGGTCTACTGGCAGGGGGACGAAGAGTTCCCTCCTGAAACAAAGCTGCTGTTTGACCGGACCATAGACCGGCACCTGCCCCTGGATATCGTTTTTGCCCTGGCGGTTGAGATTTGTCATGCCGTATCAGCTCGTTTTTAAGACGAGCCGATACGGCCTTATTTATTTTATGGAATCGAGCAGGGAAGACGCCACATCCGTAAATTCGCTTTCCTTGAAACAGAACTGCATGTCCAGGAAATTCTGACGGAATTTGATGATTTCATCTTTGACGGCCCTGCCGTTTTTGATGAGGTCTCCCATCAAAGCGGCCAGGGTGCTGAAATCCTTTTCCCCCATGCCGAACCGGGTCATCTCCGATACGCCCATGCGGAGAGCGCCGGAGGCTGTGAATCCTTCCTCCATGGGTGTGGCCTGGTAATTGACGATGATATGGTTGCCCTCAAGTTCCCGGGCGATCCTGGCTCCTTTGCCGTAACCCACATTTAAAATCACCTGGTGGGTTTCGGTATAGGAGACGGCTGGGTCGCCAGCCACATCCAGGCCGTTTTCCTTCAGGGCCTTGGCAAAGGCCTTGGCATTGGCGATAACGGATTTTTGGTAGTCGGCCTTGAAATGGTTCATTTCATAGGCAGCCAATAAGAGCCCGGTCAGGGTGCCCAGGTGGTGGTTGCTCACGCTTCCGGGGAAGGTCCTTCGCTGGACCGCTTCCCAGAGGCCGTATTCAAGATCGTCCTCGCTGAAATTGGAGGCAATGACCCCCCGCTGGGTACCGAAATAGGTCTTATGGGTGGACCCGGTGACAATATCAGCCCCTTCCTTTAGCGGTTCCTGGAAATGGGGGCCGTAAAGCCCCAGGACATGGGCCATATCATACATGACCAGGCAGCCGGGCGCAAATTCGTCCACCAGTTTCCGGATCTCCGCCACCGGTTCCTTGTGGATGATCATGCTTTTGCCCAGGATGACCAGTTCGGGCTGGTGCTCTTTGATGAGGGCCTCGCAGGCTTTAATATCGATCTTATAGGGATTGCCCGCCTCAACGGGGAAATTGACCACGGCCGCCTTCTCGGTTTTGGGGTCCCTGGCCACAAAGTCCCGCAAAGCCCCCATGGGCTGGGCGCTTAAATGGCCGCCCTTGATGATGTGGTTGTTCATGATCTTTCGGATTCGTCTTTGCTCGCTCTTTCTGTCCGTCCGGTTCAGAAAATCCACCAGGGCGCTGAAAAAGGCGGCATTGGCCATCTGGCCGGAGATGACCCTGGATTCAATGTTCCGGCAATTGAAATACGTCTGAAACTCCCGGTTTAAAAGGCGCTCCACCTCGTTGATGAATTCCGTGCCCTGGTAATAAAAAACATCTTCCCCGGAAAAGGCCTTAATTTCTTTATGCTCGGCATACCGGTTCACCGGGTCGCTGATGGACAAAAGCCGTGACAGATAGGACTGGCTCATTTCAGACGGGATGAGGTTGATGCATTCTTTCTGGCGCCAGGTATGGTTGCGGACCGCCTTGGACAAAAGCTGCCGGGCAAGGCCGGGGTAGGCGCCTTCTTTTCCGGCCGGTTTTTTCAGCCGCAACTGGTCCGGGGGAATGGACCGGACAAAGGGCGGGGCTTCTGAACTCATATGATAGGGCACCACAACGGCCTCGCAGCGTTTCTTCCGGATTTCGATCTCAAGGGTCTCCCCCTCGCCGATGCTGCTGTCAATGAGGGCCATGGCCACGGCCCGTTTCCTGGGCTCCTGCTTAAAGGCGGAATCCAGGCCGCTGCCTTCGGGTTCCTGGAAGGGGATCATGGTGCCCGAGGTGATATGGCCCACCTGCCGGTCTTTTAAAAACACGGGATAGCCTTCCCTGGCAATGCCCTTTCCGGTGACGGCCAGGGCCGCCACCATCCGCGGCAGGGGGGAGATAGGGTCAAAGTCCCGGTTCATGATGTTTTTCAAGGCCTGGTGCTGAAGGAAAAGGGCCTTCTTCCCGATGAAATCCCCCTTCAGGGGTGAAAAACTCACGGCAAATTTTGATAATTTGGAGGCAAACAAGGGGATCTCCCGTCCGTCATGGTCAATTCCCAGTTCGTGACCGTAAAGGGGAAGACAGGCTTCCAGTCTTAACGTGTCCCGGGCCCCGAGACCGATGGGCTTGGCCCCTTTTTCCATCAAAAGGGTCCACATGGCCACGGCATGTTTATTCTCAATAAACAGTTCAAAGCCCAAAGGCTCACCCGTATACCCGGTTCTGGCAAGGGCGGTATCCGCCCCGTTGATCTCCACCAGGGAGAGGCAGTTGCGGGCCGGTTCCGGCAGGTTGCCCCGGGTTACGATCGTTTCCATGATGAACCGCGAAAGGGGGCCTTGCAGGGAGATCATGGCCACGTCAAAGGTTTTGTCCAGCATTTCAATGTCCTGGAAATCCTTAAGCCGGGTCTTGAAATGGGCCACATCCTTTTCCCGGTTGGAGGCATTGACCACCAGAAGGAATTCATCGGGTTTGAACCGGTAGAGATAGGCATCATCTATGGCGCCACCCGCTTCATTCTGGATCAGAGTGTACTGGCTCTCGCCCACCTTCAGGGCCGCCGCATTATTGGTCAGGACATGCTGGAGAAAGGGAAGGGCGTCCCGGCCTCTGAAATAGAGCCGGCCCATGTGGGACACATCAAAGATGCCGGCCGCCTGCCGTGTGGCCATATGTTCATTGATAATTCCTTCGGGATATTGAATGGGCATTTCCCAGCCGCCGAATTCAACCATCTGGGCAGCCAGATCCAGGTGTTTCTGATAAAATACGGTTCTTAAAAATTCGCTCATGGGAGTACCTCTTTTGAAATTAGTGGTTTTATATCTAAAATATAGGCATTCATATCATAAAAAATAAAAAAGCGTATTCCAAACTTAAGAATCTGTCAATACCTATCCCGTACCGGTTTTTCAACCGGATGAGGATGGAACCCAATGACAAGAAAAATCAGGGCCAGGAGGGTGCAGGTGCCGGATAGGAGGCAGACGGGCCAAAGCCCGGCCCTGGACCAGATCATGCCGCCGAGAAAGGCCCCTGCCACCCGGCCCAGCCCGGCCAGGGCGAAAAAAGCCGACATGGTGGAGGCCCGGAGTTCAGGCATCAGCTCCGTGGAAAGGCCCATGGAGGTGACAATGGTCAGTTCAAAAAAGAAAAAAACCAGGAAAAGCCCGGTGAGGACCCAGGGCAACCCCATGTCCAGGACCGGCAGAAAAAAATAGGCCAGGCAGCACAGGCCGGTTCCGATAAGGCAGGTTTTTTGCAGCCCGATCCGGTCCGAGAAAAAGACGGTAAAGCCTTCGCCCAGGACTTCGGAGAGCCCGATGAAGATCGTGCCAAACCCAATGGCGGCCAGAGAAAGATGATAGGATTCTTCCAGCCAGGCTCCGTAAATGACAAACAGATTGTCATTGGCCAGGGCCATGAAAAAGGCAAAGCCCAGGATGCCTAAAACCCGGCGGTTTTTCAGGATGGTCCTCCAATTGGACAAAAAGGAGGATGACGGGATTGAGGCCGGGAGGGTTTTCCGGCCCGTGTCTTTGGGCATGATGTTTAAGATAATGAAAAAGCTCACCAGGCTCAGCCCGCCGATGATGAAAAAAGGGGTCTGCCAGGAAAACCGCTGAATTATCATCCCGGAGAGCGGTATCCCGATGAGGGTGGAAGCGGCCCAGGCCAGCTCGGTAATGCCGATGATTTTTCCCCGCTTGGCATAGGGAACGAAATTTCCGATAAAGGCCTGGAGGCTGGGGTCAAAAATGCTTTTGGCCAGCCCGGCCAGAAAAAGGCAGACCGCCAGCACCGGGTAAAGAGGGATGAGGCCCACGCTGAAGGTTCCCACGGTCAGAAGGCCAATGGAGAAAAGCATGAGAAACCGGTATCCGTATTGATCGGCAAAGCTTGCCCCCAACGGCGCCAGGACCGAGGTGGCCTGGTTCACGGCGATGACCGAAGTGATGGCGGAAAGCTCCACATGGAGACCCCGGGCCAGCTCAGGGGCAAAAGGATAAACCAGGCGCCGGGTGATATTGAATAAAAATTTGGTCAGGGTGGTGACGGTGATAAACCCGGCAAATTTTCGGGGATCGGGTGTCATGGGGATCGGGCGTAAGCCTTAGAGGGTTCCCAGCAGCCTGAACTTGTCAAATATCAGGAGAAGTCCGATCACAATCAGGAGGATGCCCGAGACCTTGTTGATGATGCCGATGAGTTTTGTGGCCCGTTTCATGATGCTTAGGATGGAATGGATGAAAAACGAAAGAATCAGAAAGGGCAGGGCAAGACCTGCGGAATACACAGCCAGGAGGAGAATCCCTTTGAGTACCGTGTCCTGGTTTCCGGCCACGATGAGGATGGACCCCAGCATGGGCCCGATGCAGGGGCTCCAGCCTGCGCCAAAGGCCATGCCGATGACAAAGGTGCCCATGAGATGCAGGGGTTTTCCCTGCACATGGAGCCGTTTTTCAAAATGAAGGGCCTTGATGTTGATGAGCCCGAGAAGATGAAGCCCGAAAACGATCACGATGCCTCCGCCAAGATACCGGATGATCCAGGAGTATTGGGAGGTGATCCCGCCCAGAAACGAGGCCGAGGCCCCGAAAAGAATAAAAATAAAGGAAAATCCGGCCACATAAAAGACGGTGGACAGGATGACCTTTCGCCGGGTTTCGGCCTTGTTTTCCGTGAGTTCGTCCAGGGACAGGCCCGTTATAAAGGAAAAATAAGCCGGTATCAGGGGCAGGATACAGGGTGAAAAAAAACTCAGAAGCCCTGCAATAAGGGCGGCGGAATAGCTCAGGTTTTCGTTGAACAAGATATCTTCCTCATCTTAAGGGGTTATCACTCTCAGCCCTTAACCTACCCTATCCGGCCCGGCCTTTCAAGGCCTTATGATTTTTCTTATAATTCATGATGCTCTGCAAAAGAATAATACCCTTTGGTGCTGAAGATGATATGGTCCAATACGCTCAACCCTAAAATAGCCGCCGCCTCTTTCAATTGCTTCGTAATTTTGATGTCTTCGGCGCTGGGGGTTAAATCTCCGGAGGGATGGTTGTGGGCCACAATCACTGCAGAGGCCCGCTCCGCAATAATATCGGCAAAGACTTCCCGGGGGTGGACCGGGGCCTTGTTCACCAGGCCCATGCTGACCACCCGGACGCTCATGACCTCGTTGGCCCCGTTGAGGGAAACGGATAGGAAATGCTCCTGTTTCCTGTCCCCGTAATGCTGAATCAGGGGCAGGATATCGGCGGGGAATTTGATTTTCAGGCCCTCGGGCTTGATGCGCCGCCGGACAAATTCAAAGGCTGCGGAAACGGCGGCGGCCTTTGCTTCTCCAATGCCGTCCAGATCCATGAGATCCTTTGCCGTAAAATTCAATCCTTTTGCATCAATGATGGTGACGATCTTCTGTGATAAGGACAGCACGTCGTCCTTTTGAGTGCCCTTGCCCAGGATGACGGCCAGCAGTTCCCGGTCGGAAAGAAAGCCGGCTCCTTTTTCAAGGAGTTTTTCCCTGGGCCTCTCGTTTATAGGCAGGTCTTTTATGGGTTTCATGGTTTGCTCCCACCTCGCTCCAGCGGCAGCCGGATAATAAAGTTCGTTCCTTTGCCGGGCATGGATTTGACGTCCATGGTCCCCCCGTGATTCTGGGTGATGATGAAATAGGAAACCGAAAGGCCCAGGCCCGTGCCGACCCCTGGGGGTTTGGTGGTGAAAAAGGGTTCAAATACGCGTCTGCAGACCGCTTCGTCCATGCCCGGACCATTGTCCTCCACTTCCATGACCAGCATTTCCTTTT
>CAZAHK010000006.1:43512-50366 GCA_964484555.1 uncultured Desulfobacula sp. | reverse complement strand
GGTTTAAACCCTGTTGAAGGCAAAAGGAAACATGGCTGCGGATATCAAAACACTGCTGAGCGCTGAATATGGCCTTTTGGGGGAGATTTCCAGATTGGCCGGGGAAAACGAAAACTATCGGATTCAAACACCGGACAAGGCCGTCTTTGTCCTGAAACTGGCCGGTGAGGACAGTCCTCCCGGAATCCTGGAAATGGAGCATCTTGCCGTGGAAAGCCTTGTCCGGGCAGGCCTGGGCGTCGCCCTGCCCCGGGTGATCCCCACCCGGACCGGGTCTGTGGAAGCCTGTGTTTTGACCGGGGACCGGGAAAAGATCCGGGGCCGCCTTCTGGCCTTTGTTCCGGGAGAGGCCTGGTGCAAGGCCCTTCCCGCAGGAACGGAAAGGCTCGAAGACCTTGGAAGCCTCATGGCGCGGATGCACCTGGCCCTGGCCGGGATGGTTCATCCGGATGCAAAAAGAACCCATGCCTGGGACCTTGCCGGGGCTGACCAACACCGCCCGGCGATCCCCGTCATCAAAGACCCGGAAAGGCGGCGGATCCTGGAATGGGTCTTCCATGTGTATGCGGCCCTGGCCCTGCCCCTCCTGGACCGGTTGCCCAGGTCCCTGATCCACGGGGATCTCAATGACGACAATATCCTGGTCCATGAGGGACGGATTTCCGGGGTCCTGGATTTCGGGGACTGCCTTGAAAACCCGGTGGTCTGCGATCTGGCCATTGCCCTGGCCTACCATACCCTGGACGAAGAAGACCCCCTGGAAGCCGGGGCCGCCGTCATCGGGGCCTACCACGCCATCCGCCCCCTGTCTCTGGATGAGATGACGGTTCTTTTCCCTTTGATGTGCGCCAGGCTGGCCGTGTCCGTCATCATTTCCGCAAAGAGAAGGGCCCTGGACCCGGACCGGGAGGCCTGGTTTGTCTCGGAGGAACGGGCCTGGCAAAAACTGGAAGCCTTTTCGGCCATGGGCCCGGCCCAGGCCGCCATCCTTCTGGCCAGCCGGACGGATCTGAGGCCCTATGAAAACCGGGGGGCCTCGCCGGACCGGTTGATCAAAAACCGGCGGAGGGTTATGGCCCCTTCCCTGTCCCTGTCCTATGAGCAGCCCCTGAAATTTCTGTACGGAAAGGGCCAGTATCTGTTCGATTACAACGGCCGGCCCTTCCTGGACCTGTACAATAATGTCTGCCATGTGGGCCACTGCCATCCCAAGGTGGTGGAGGCGGGGCAGAAACAGATGGCCCGGCTCAACACCAATACCCGCTACCTCTACGACGGCCTGACCGAATATGCAGAGCGGCTCTGCGCCACCCTGCCCCGGGAGCTGGACACCTGTTTTTTTGTGAACTCGGGCAGCGAGGCCAATGAACTGGCCCTGCGAATCGCCCGGACCTGCACCGGCCAAAGGGATATGCTGGTGGTGGACAATGCCTACCACGGCCACACCAGTTCCATGATCGACATGAGCCCCTATAAATTCATGGGCAGGGGCGGCCGGGGCGAACCCGAGCCCTGGGTCCACGTGGTTCCCCTGGCCGACGGATACCGGGGCCGGTTCAAGGGACAGGGAGGGGATGCGGGCAGGGCCTATGGGGACGGCATCGAAACCATCATCGACGGCCTGGACAGGCCCATTGCGGGGTTTATCACCGAATCCCTCCTGTCCTGCGGCGGCCAAGTGATTCCGCCCCGGGGATATTTTGAGACGGCCTTCCGCCATGTGAGGAATGCGGGAGGGCTCTGCATCGTCGATGAAGTCCAGACCGGTTTCGGCAGGGTGGGCTCCCGGTTCTGGGCCTTTGAGCTTCAGGATGTGATCCCGGATATGGTGGTCATGGGAAAACCCATGGGAAACGGGCACCCCATGGGGGCCGTGGTCACCCGGCGGGAGATTGCCGAACTCTTTGCCAACGGTATGGAATTTTTTTCAACCTTTGGCGGCAACCCGGTGTCCTGCGCCATGGGCCTGGCGGTTCTGGATGCCATCGAAGAGGAAGGGCTCCGGGAGCATGCCCGGGAAACCGGGAAAAGGATTCTGACAGGGCTTCATGATCTCAAAGACCGGCATGAGATCATGGGGGATGTCCGGGGAGTGGGGCTTTTTATCGGGATCGAGCTGGTCCTGGACCGGGACACACAAGCCCCGGCAGACCGGAAGGCCCGTGAGCTGGTGAACCGGCTCAAAGACCGGGGTATCCTTCTGGGCACCGACGGGCCCTTTAACAATGTGGTCAAAATCAAACCCCCCATGGTGATCACCCGGGAGGATGCGGATATGTTCATCCGGATTCTGGACGATTGCCTGACGGATATGGAGAGTTCAGGGTAAAAAAGCGCCCCCTTTTGGGCCGCAAAATTAAAGCTTCCCCTCCAAAACAGCGATAATTGTATCAGGAGCTGAAACAAACCCCTTAATTATTGGACGGCAGCATGGATGACGTATCCAAAATAGATCAGGGAGAAGGCGTTCTCGCGGATAAAACCGCCATCCCGACCTATGACCTGAGACGACACAAGAAAAAAAAGCATTTCCGGGAAGCAAAGGAACATCTTGACGAGCTGACAAAAATCGTGGATGAAGTCCACGAGGAGCTTCAGGCCAAGGATTCCCCCTTCAGGCTCTGTGTCTACCAGGAAGGGGAGGATGTGTTTATTGACATTGTCACCCTGGACGATTATGGTAAGATCAGCCGGATTTTCAAGCATGATATTTCCCATGCAGAGCTGGAAGATCTGGTCCAGCATCTGAAAAGCGGCCGGGGCCTTCTTCTGGATGCAGATGCCTGAGACGCCCCGACAACCGAACCCCAAAAACCAAAGATAAGGAGACCCATCCAAAATGCAGGAAAAAGCCTTTCAGGATTTCTACCCCGATGAATTCAGCCATTGTTACGGCTGCGGCAGGCTCAATGAACACGGTCATAAAATCAGAAGTTTCTGGGACGGGGAGGAAAGCGTGGCCTTCTTTACCCCCGACGGCCGCTATATGGCCCTTCCGGGCTTTGTCTACGGCGGCCTCATCGCTTCCCTGGTGGACTGCCATTCCACCGGAACGGCGGCGGCCGCAGCCTACCGGAAAGAGGGGCGGCCCATGGATTCGGAACCGGCCCTCAGATTTGTCACCGCCTCCCTGAAGGTGGATTTTCTGGCGCCCACCCCCATGGGCGAGGAGCTTGAACTCCGGGGCCGGGTCGTGGAGATCAAAGAGAAAAAAGTAGTGGTGGAATCCAGGGTTCTGGCCGGGGAAACCCTCTGCGCCAAAGGAACCGTGGTGGCCGTCCGGATGCCGCCAGGCATGATGCCCAAATAAACCCGCATTGAATTTATCATCAGGGAGAATAAAATGAAAAAAAATGTCATTTTTGCATTCAGGGGAGACCCCCTGTGCTTTGTCCATGTCCTTCTCAACGGCATCGACCTTCACGAGCGGGGCCGGGAAGGGCTCATCGTCATCGAAGGGGATGCGGTGACGCTGATCCCGAAGATGGCCGCGCCGGATCATTTTCTCCATGGGCTTTATAAAAAAGCAAAGGCCCTGGGCATCCTGCACGGCGCCTGCCGGGCCTGCTCGCTGAAACTCAAGGTGGACAAGGACATTGAAAAGGAAAACATCCCCCTCATCGGCGACATGTCGGGCCATCCGTCCATGGGCAGCTTCATGGAAAAAGGCTATGAGGTGATTACCTTCTGATCCTTTCCCCGCAGCAGGCTGCGGGGAATCCCCTATCTCCCGGTCAGGGGCCGGCCCAGGCTGTAAATGTCCCCGGCGCTGTCAAAGGGGAGGGCATTTTCGAGGCTCTTGATTCGGTCAAACTGATCTCTGACCTCTTCGGCCGGAATCTCCCGCTCGGTATCCCCGATGCAGACACCCTTGCCGGAAACCACGGCCGACCGCGCAAACCAGCCCGCACTCATGGTGAAAATCATGCCGGAATCCGTATTTTCCTCGGAACAGAGAAAAGTCACCAGGGGTGTATTGAATCCGGGTTTGATCCGCCGGATCACCTCTTCCGGGAAGACGCCCCGGGTCATGGCGGTGGCGGCGTTGGGCGCCACGGCATTGACCTTGATATTATATTTTGCTATTTCCAGTTTCAATGAATTCATAAGGCCGATGACCCCCATTTTGGCGGCCCCGTAATTGGCTTGGCCAAAGGCGCCGTACAGGCCCGAGGAGGATGCCGTAAACACGATGCGGCCGTATTGGTTGTCCTTCATGATCTTTACGGCGGGCTGGGTCACGCAGAAAGCCCCTTTCAAATGGACGCCAATGACCTCATCCCATTCCTGTTCCGTCATTTTCATAAAGGTCCGGTCCCTCAGGATCCCGGCATTGTTGATGAGGATGTCCACCCGGCCGAAATGGTCCATGGCCGTTTCCATCATCCTTTGGCCCCCGGCCATGGTGGAAACCGAATCAAGACTTGCCGCGGCCCGGCCTCCGGCGCTGATGATTTCCTCCGCAACTTTTTGGGCCGTGCTTTTCCCCTCGGCATCCCGGCCGATATCATTGACCACGACCCTGGCTCCCCGTTTGGCCAGGTCCAAGGCATAATCCCGGCCGATCCCCTCCCCTGCGCCCGTCACAACAGCCACCCGGTTTTCAAATCCGATAGTCATTCAACCTCCAATGGTTTTTTCTTAGAGCTTATATCCGATCATCCGCAAAAAGCCTTTCCGCTTATGGATATCCTCTTCGGTTTCCACTCCCTTGGATGAATACCCGTCAATGACGCCCAGAATCCCCCGGCCCTGATCGGTTTCCGCCAGGATCACCTGAACCGGGTTGGCCGTGGCGCAGTGGATACTGGCCACCTCAGGCACATTCTTGATGGTGTTCAGGACATTGACGGGAAACATGTCTTTCATGAACACAATAAAGGTATGGCCTGCGGAAAGGGCCAAAGCGTTTTTCTTTGCCAGCTCAATCAAGGCATCATCGGTGCCGCCGTACCGGACCAGGCAATCTCCCGAGGCTTCGCAGAAGGCCAGTCCGAATTGGGCTCTGGGTACGGTGCAGACAATGGCCTCATGGATATCTTCCACGGTTTTGATAAAATGGGAATGGCCCAGGATAAAATTCAATTCCTCCGGGTTTTCTATGCTGACGGTTTTAAGTTCCATATCGACCTCCGCTTCTGTTAAAAAAATTACGAACTTTGACTGCCCCAGTTTAACCATAATTCCATTCTGAAAACAACCTGAAAGCAAAGGCAGATCATTTCCTGAAAATTTTCCTTTTAAGGTACCCTTTGAAAAATAGTCCTTGCAAAAATTCAGGCATTCCTGTAGTGTGCCTAATTTTGATCTTATGGCCGGATGCTGTCCCGGCCTTTTGTTTTATTTAAGGAATTTACATGTCCCATAAAAATTTGCCCGTGACCCGGTTTGACGAAATGAACCTCAGCCTTCCCGTATTCTCCGTATTGCAGGAAATAGGCTATGACACCCCGACCCCCATCCAGACCCTGACCATTCCCCATCTGATTCAAAAAAAAGATGTGCTGGGCCAGGCCAGGACCGGAACCGGTAAAACAGCCGCCTTTGCCCTGCCCCTCCTGTCCGGGATTGATCTTGACATTAAACGGCCCCAGGTGCTGGTCCTGACCCCCACCCGGGAGCTGGCCATTCAGGTGGGAGAATCCTTTAAGACCTATGGGGCAAAATTAAAAGGGCTCAATGTCCTTTCCGTTTACGGAGGACAGGGGTATGGAATCCAACTGAACCAGCTCAAAAAAGGCGTCCATGTTCTTGTGGGAACGCCGGGCAGGCTCATGGATCATATGCGCAAAAAAACCGTTTCCTTTGCAGACCTTTCCTGTGTGGTCCTGGATGAAGCCGATGAAATGCTTCACATGGGGTTTATTGATGATGTGGAATGGATCCTGGACAGGGTCCCGGACGATGCCCAGACTGCTCTTTTTTCAGCCACCATGCCCAAACCCATCCGGAAAATCGCCCAGAAATATCTGAATTCCCCCGAAGAAATTCTTGTGGAAGCGGAATCAAAGGAATTGAGCACCATCAAGCAGCAATACCTCATGGTCAAGGGCGTTAAAAAAGCAGAGGCCCTGGTCCGGATTCTGGAGTCAATCACCTATGACGGGGTCATTGTTTTTGCCAAAACCAAAACCGCCACCCTGGAGGTCAATAAAATCCTCGAAGATAAGGGATTCAAGACGGAAGCCCTGAACGGCGACATTGCCCAGAATCTCCGGGAAAGAACCATCAACCGGCTGAAAAGCGGCCATATCGACATCCTGGTGGCCACGGATGTGGCGGCCAGGGGCCTTGATGTGGACCGGATCTCCCATGTCATCAATTATGACATGCCTCCCAAGGTGGACCCCTATGTCCACCGGATCGGCAGAACCGGAAGAGCCGGCCGGGAAGGAGAGGCCATCCTGTTTGTCAACACAAATGAACGCTGGATGCTCAATGTGATTGAAAAGGCCACCCGACAGAAGATTGAGGAATTTTCCCTTCCTTCCAACCGGATCATTAATGGAAAGAGGATCGAAAATTTCAAAAAAGAGCTTACAAAAATTATGAGTTCGGAAGATCTGGGAGTTTTTCAGGAAATCATTGAAGCCTATGCCCTAGAGCAGGATATCCCGGTCACCCTGGTGGCTGCGGCCCTGGCCAAACAGGCCCATGGGAATACCCCTTTTCTCCTGCCCCTGGAAAAAGAAAAAAGACCTGAACGGGAAAAACCCGAACGGGAACAAAAATCTCCTGTCTCAAAAAAGCCTTCTGCTAAGGCAGCCGCTGCTCCAGTAAAGACTAAGGTTGCAGTTCCTCCTCCTGAAAAGGGCATGGAGCGCTATAGAATAGAAGTGGGCCTGCGCCATGGG